>JBKOUH010000032.1:0-3671 GCA_046723285.1 Pseudomonadota bacterium | reverse complement strand
TGGTACGACCGCTGGCACGTCTGGAACCGCGCCGCGCCTGAACAGCGCATCTGGCGCGTCGCCTATCTCCGCAGCGAAAGCCCTGGTCCGTCGCGCGCCGCACGCGAGGAACTCGCGGCGGTCCGCCGCGAATTGGAGACGGCGCTTGGCGAGATCCTCGACTTCGCGCGCCGCCACGAGTGCGGCGGGTTCGTCGAAAGCTTCGCCGATGGCCTCGGCGCGCTCCGTGGCGCCTCCGGAGCAAAGCGTGGCTATCACATGGATCTGGCGCCCGCTGGTATCCTCAGCGCCGACGCGCTCGCGATCCTCGATGCGTGCCAACACGCGTCGGTCTTCGGCGGCATGGGCTCATGGAACGATATGTCGTTCGATGGCGCCGAAGGCGTAGCCTACGATCGCGTTTCCGAACGCCTGTTCCGCGCCGTCAATCGCGCGATCGCCGCCGCCGCGAACGAGTCGTTCCGCCGGAACTAGGGGCGCCTAGCGGCCGGCGAGCTTCTCGCGACTGCCGTCGAAGATCTCGGCGACTTCCGGCGTGAGCGCCTCGCCGAAATCGGCCAACTCGTAGAACGGCCGGATCTCGATCTCGCTCGGGCCGGGCATCGGGTTGGGGCATTTCTTCACCCACGCGACGGCTTCGGCCATGTCCTTGACGTTCCAGATCCAGAAACCCGCGACGAGTTCCTTGGTTTCGGCGAAGGGCCCGTCGATGACGGTGCGCTTTGCGCCGTCGAAGGCGACGCGCTTGCCTTGCGACGACGGTTTCAGGCCATCGCCGGATTGCATGATGCCGGCCTTGATCAGTTCCTCGTTGAACTTGCCCATCGCCGTAAACAACTCGGTCGTGGGCATGATGCCCGCTTCGCTGTCTTTCGTTGCTTTCACCAGAACCATCACGCGCATCGCCGTGTCTCCTCTGAGCCATCGAGGCCGCCTTGGCCTCCATGCTCCTAAGACGAGCGAGCCCCCGCGGGGTCGACATCCCGCCGAAAGTTTTTGTGTGGGTGGCGGGGCGAGCGCTTGCCGCGCGTCAGCGCTCGACGCACATCGCGATGCCCATGCCGCCGCCGATGCACAGTGTGGCGAGGCCCTTCTTGGCGTTGCGGCGCTGCATCTCGTGGAGCAGCGTCACCAGGATGCGCGCGCCCGAGGCGCCGATCGGGTGGCCGAGCGCGATCGCGCCGCCGTTGACGTTCACCTTCGCGGGATCCCAGCCGAGGTCCTTGTTGACCGCGCAGGCCTGAGCGGCGAACGCCTCGTTGGCCTCGACGAGATCGAGATCGTTGGGCGACCAGCCCGCTTTCTTCAACGCCGCGCGCGAGGCCGGGATCGGGCCGGAGCCCATCACCTTGGGGTCGACGCCGGCCGTGGCCCACGAGACGATGCGCGCCAACGGGGAGACGCCGCGCTTTTTGGCCTCCGCGTCGGACATCAGAACGAGCGCGGCCGAGCCGTCGTTGATGCCCGAGGCGCTGCCGGCGGTCACCGTGCCGTCCTTGCTGAACGCAGGGCGAAGCTTGGTCAGCGCGTCGAGCGTCGTGCCGTGGCGCGGATGCTCGTCGGTGTCGACGACCTGCGGACCCTTCCGCGACTCGATCGTCACGGCGACGATCTCGTCCTTGAACTTGCCGGCCTTCATCGCCGCCTCGGCCTTCTGCTGCGAGCCGAGCGAGAACTGATCCTGCTGCTCGCGCGTGATCTGCCATTGCTGGGCCACGTTCTCGGCCGTGACGCCCATATGATAGCCGTTGAAGACATCCCAGAGCCCGTCCTTGATCATCGTGTCGACGAGCTCGGTGTTGCCCATCTTCGTGCCGTTCCGGAGATGCGCGCAGTGCGGCGACTGGCTCATGCTTTCCTGGCCGCCGGTCACGACGATGTCGCTGTCGCCGGCCTTGATCGCCTGAAAGCCGAGCGCCACGGCGCGCAAGCCCGAGCCGCACACCTGGTTGACGAGAAACGCCGTCTTCTCCTTGGGGATGCCGGCCGCCATAGCGGCTTGGCGCGCGGGGTTCATGCCCGTGCCCGCGGTGAGCACCTGGCCGAAGATCACTTCCGCTACATCCGCTGGCGCCACTTTCGCGCGCTTCATCGCCTCGGCGATCGCGATCTGGCCGAGCTTGTGCGCGGGAAGGCTGGAGAGCGCGCCGTTGAACGTGCCGATGGGCGTGCGTGCGGCGCCGGCGATGACGATGTCGGTCATGTGTTCTCTCCTCGCGAGCGGGTTTTCGCGGCGCACCAGCCCGCCTGTGCGCGCCGCACAATCGACATCCGTAAGTATAAGGCGTCGCCCGCAAGTGTCACGGGGACCGCCAGCGGCGAATCGACATGCCTCGGCCCTTGCCGCCGCCGGGCCGCCGGCCTAGACGCGCGCGCGGATCCATTCGGCGAGAGGCGCCCAGAGCTCCGTCTCGGCGCGGCTCCCGGCCATCATGCCGATATGCCCGGCGGAGGCGCGCAATGTGGTGCAACTCGGCAGGGCGCGTGCCAGCGGCAGCGCGGACGCGGGCGGCACGATGCGGTCGTTGTTGGGGATGACCGCGAGCGCGGGCTTCGTGAACGCCTCGGGCCGCACCGGGACGCCGGCGATGGTCCAGGCGCCGCGGCCCGGCGTGTTCTCGCCGTACCAGCCGATCAAGCATTCCTCGGCCACGCGCCAGGGCAGCGGCACGCCGTCGTTGAGCCAATCCTCGAGCGCCACGAAAACGAGCGCGTCCTCGACGTCGGGATCGAGCGCCGCGAAACGGCGGAACTTCCTGTAGGCGAGCAGCGGATCGAGCCCGGCGAAGAGCCCCTGCAGCACGTCGAGCGGCATCGCGCCGAGCGTGCGGAAGCCGGGCATGAGGATCCCGGCGAAGGCCGCGAGCGCGCGCGCGCTTTCGGGGCGCTCGGCGTGGAAATCCCACGGCGTCGCGAGCAATGCGAGCCCCGCGATGTCGCCGATGCGCCGTTGGGCCAACGCGAGCGCGATGTTTCCGCCCATGCAATAGCCGGCGAGCGTGAGTGGACGACCCGCCGCCAGGCGCTGCGCCTCGGCGAAGGCGGGCTCGACCCGCTTGACGACGAAGTCGCCGAGATCGAAACCGAACTCTTCACCAACGATATCGCCCCAGTCGAAGAGCAGTGGGCGGATGCCGGCGGCGGCGAGAAACGCCGCCAGGCTTCGCCGCGGCAGCAAGTCGAGAATGTAGCAGCGGTTGACCAGGGACGGGATGAGCAGCACGACATGCGCCTCGTCGCCGCTGCCGTAGTCGAGCAGGCGCGCGCCGCCGCCGGTCCAAACGATTTTGGCGGCCGGCGCGGCGCGTTTGAAATCGTGGCTGCGATAGGCGTCGAGGCCGTCGAGAAACGCCGAGAGCCGCCGCGCGGCCGCGCCGCGGACCGCCTCAGCCAGCGCCGCCGGTTCGGCCGCCGCCAGCACGGCCGCGAGGTCGTCCGCGAGCGGATTCGCTCTTGCCGACGCGCTTGCGTTCCAATGCATCCAGGCGGCGCTCGATGCGCTCAAGCCGCTCAAGGATCCGGTCCAGGCCGCTCCCGCCATCGCGAGATGCAGCGGCAGCGGGCGGGGACCCGGCCGCAGCGTTCGTTCCGGTTTTGCGCGCGGTGGCTGCCGCTCGGTCATCGGTCTTGCGCCTCGCATCGCCCGCCGGCGCCGCACCGGGCGGTTTCGT
>JBKOUH010000281.1:0-4347 GCA_046723285.1 Pseudomonadota bacterium | reverse complement strand
AGCAGGCGCACGAGCGCGTTGTCTTCGAACTCCAGCGAAAGAGCATCGGCGCCGGCAGCGGTGGGCAGCGCACTCACGCGGCGGCGTCCTCCATGACGGGGGCGGCGAGGCGCCCGGAGAGCGACGTGGCAGTGGCCGCGCGCACCCTGACAGCGACGATGCGGCCCATGGCGGCCGCGGGCGCCTCGAGATGCACCGGCTGCAGCCAGGAGCTGCGTCCCAGGAGTTGGCCCGGCTCGCGGCCCGGCCGCTCCAGCAGCACCGGGATGGTGCGCCCGACCGTGCCGCGGTTGAAGCCGAGCTGCTGCTCGCGTAGTAGAGCCTGCAGCGCCTGCAACCGCTCGTCCTTCGCTTCCTCCGGCACCTGATCCTCCGCCAATGCCGCGGGGGTTCCCGGGCGCGGACTGTATTTGAACGAGAAGGCCTGGGCGTAGTTCACCTTGCGCACGAGATCGAGCGTGGCCGCGAAATCGGCGTCGGTCTCGCCCGGGAAGCCGACGATGAAGTCCGAAGAGAGCGCCAGCGCGGGCTGCGCGCGACGCAGGCGTTCGACCAGCGCCAGATACTCGACCGTGCCGTGGCCGCGGTTCATCGCCGCGAGGATGCGATCCGACCCGGATTGCACGGGAAGATGCAGGAATGGCATCAGCGCCGGTATCTCGCGATGCGCGGCGATGAGCGCGTCGTCCATGTCGCGCGGATGCGAGGTCGTGTAGCGGATGCGCGCGAGGCCGGGAATGTCGGCGAGCGCGCGGATGAGCTCGGCCAAGCCCCAAGTACTGCCGTCGGCGCTCGCGCCGCGATAGGCGTTGACGTTCTGGCCGAGCAGCGTGATCTCGAGCGAGCCTTGCGCCACGAGCCTCTTCGCTTCGGCGATGATCTGGCGCGCCGGGCGCGAGAATTCGGCGCCGCGCGTGTAGGGCACCACGCAGAATGTGCAGAACTTGTCGCAGCCCTCCTGCACGGTGAGGAACGCCGTCGGCCCTTGCGGCGCCGAGGCCTCGGGCAATTCGTCGAACTTGGCCTCGACCGGAAAATCCGTCGCTACGACGCCGCCGTTCGGGGAGCGGTCGCCCGCGCGGGCGGCGCGCGCCACCATCTCGGGGAGGCGGTGATAGGTCTGCGGCCCCAGCACGATGTCGACGAAGGGCGCGCGCACGCGCATCTCCTCGCCCTCGGCTTGCGCCACGCAGCCTGCGACCGCGATCACGGTTTGGCGGCCGAGCGCGGCGCGGCGCTCGCGGATTTGGCGAATGCGCCCCAGCTCCGAATACACCTTCTCCGCTGCCTTCTCGCGGATGTGGCAGGTGTTGAGGATGACCATGTCGGCATCGTCGGGGGCGTCGACCGGGGCGTAGCCCATCGGCGCCAGGACGTCCGCCATCCGGGCGGAGTCGTAGACGTTCATCTGGCAGCCGTAGGTCTTGATAAAAAGCTTCTTTTTCAAAGCATTACATCTGAACCGGGCGCGCCCCGGGACGCCGCTCGCACCGTCCGCCCGGACACAAGCATGGATATAGGGAGGGTTTGCGTCAACTTCGCGACCGCTCAAGCCGGCTGCGGCGCCGGTGCCGCGGCGGCCTCCGCCGCGGGCCCGTTCGGCAAGATCACCGGCTGTGGCCGGCCCGAAATGGCGCTCGAGACGCCGGCCGCGACCACCGCCTGGCAATAGGCGGCGAGCGCCTTGCGGTCGGGGAAGTCGCGGATCGACACCGGCTTGTGGAATTCGAGCACGACGGTGGAGCGCCCGACGCCGACGATGCCCCAGAGATGCGAGAACATCTCCATGTCGCCGTACCAGGCGAAGAACGGGCGCAGGTGGCGGCCCATCGGAATGCCGTCGAGCCGCGTGTAGGCGATCGAGACCGGCTGCACCTTGACCGGCCCGCCATTCACTTCGATCTCGGCCGTGGCGAACAGCGACGAGCGGAACGGCAGAACGCGATTGCCGTCGCTGCTCGTGCCCTCGGCGAACAAGATCAGCCGGTCGCCCTTCTGGAAGCGCCGCTTCATTTCCTCGGCCTGCTGGCGCGCATAGCGCGCGCGGCGGTCGACGAAGACGGTGCGCGAGAGCTTGGCGCAGATGCCGAACAGCGGCCATTTCGCCACCTCGGCCTTGGCCACGAAGCAGCCGCGAATATGCGCGCCGAGGATGGAGATATCGGCATAAGAAGCGTGATTGCTGACGAACAGCACCGCGCCCTCCTTGCACTGCTCGCCCTTGACGGTGACCTTGGCGTCGATCAGCCGCGTCACGACGCGATGCACGATGACCGGCAGCCGATCGGCCAGCTTCGAGCGCAGTAGCAGCGCCACCGCCTGCACCGGGATCATCAGCAGGATCCAGACGACATAGAGCGAGAGCCGCACGAAGGAGCGCACCGGCGCGTTGTAAATCATCACGCCGCCTCGGCCTGAAAGCCGCGCGTGTAGTGCCGGTAATACTTCTCGCTCACCCTGCGCATGTCGACATAGACCAGCACGTCCACGGTGTTGAAATCGTAGTCGATCACCGCGCCGTCGCCGATCACGCCGCCCAAGCGCAGATAGCCCTTGATCATCGGCGGGAGGTCGCGCATCGCGGCCTTGGCGTCGATCGCCTCCTTGGCCATGAGATTCATGCCGACACGACGCGCCGGCAAGGCCACGGGCCTGAGCTCGGGCGGCGCCAAATGGTTGTGATAGAGATAGGAGAGCGGCACCGCCATCGTGGCGGGATCGGTGCCGTGCAGGCTCGCGCAGCCGAACAGGATATCGATGCGGTGCGCGAGCACGTAGGCGGTAACGCCCTTCCAGAGCAGCTGCATCGCCGAGCGCGTGCGGTGGCCGGCGTCGACGCAGGAGCGGCCCATTTCCAGGATTTCGCCGGGGAAATCGATGATCGGGCGCACGTCGTATTCCGACGACGAATAAAACCGCCCGACCTTGGCCGCGCCCTTGCGGCGCAGCATGCGGTAGGTGCCAACGACGGCCTCGGGGCCGGTGCCGAGCGCGGTGTCAATGACGAGCAGATGATCGCAATAGGGATCGAACTCGTCGACGTCGCGCTGCTTGGCCACGATGCCGGGCGTCGGCCGCGCTTTCATCTCGTCGTAGAAGACGCGGTAGCGTAGCGCCAGCGCCGCATCGACCTCGTCCCAGGTTTCGGCGAGGCGCACCTGGAGCGGGCCCGCGCGCTCGTCGATGAGCCGGTTCTCCGGCGCCGGCGTCGGCGCCAAGTGCTTGCGGCGGCGCTTGCGCGGGCGGAGCTTCGCCTGTTTGCCTTTGCCTTTCCGGATCTGGCGAATCGGCGCGACGGAGAGGCGGCGTGCCTGTTGCAGCAGCCGCATCATGCCCGCGCGCCAGCCGCGCCGGCGACGCTTACGCCTTCGAACGGGTCCGACGGCCATAGAGCTCGAGTCTGTGGCCCACCAGCTCGAAGCCGAGCTCCGTGGCGATGCGCTGCTGGATGCGCTCGATTTCTTCGTTGCGGAACTCCACCACCTCGCCGGTCTGCACGTCGATCAGGTGGTCGTGGTGCTCGGAGGGGGCCTCTTCGTAGCGCGCACGGCCGTCGCCGAAATCGTGGCGCTCGAGGATGTTCGCTTCCTCGAACAGGCGCACGGTGCGGTAGACGGTGGCGATGCTGATGCGTGGGTCGACGGCCGAGGCGCGGCGATAGACCTGGTCCACGTCGGGATGGTCTTCCGCCTCCGACAACACGCGCGCGATCACGCGGCGCTGATCGGTCATGCGCAGGCCCTTCTCCAGGCAGATCTTCTCGAGCCGGTCCACCGAGGGCGGCGGACCGGTTCTGCGCGGCGGACGAAGTTCGGCCTTGGCCGTGCGGCGCGTTGGCATGGCGCAACAATAGTCTCCCGCGGGCGCTGCCGCCAGCGGGATCACGCCGCGCGCTTCGCGCACTTACCGCTTGCGGCGGCGTCCGCCCTTGGCGCCGAGCCCGATCTTGCGCGCGAGCTCGCTGCGCTTGGCGGCGTAGTTGGGCGCCACCATCGGGTATTCGGGCGGGAGATCCCATTTCTCGCGGTACTGCTCGGGCGTCAAGCTGTAGGCGGTCATGAGATGCCGCTTCAGCATTTTGAGCTTCTTGCCGTCTTCGAGGCAGATCACGTAGTCGGGCGTCACCGATTTCTTGATCGGCACCGCGGGGCGCGGCTTCTCGGGCTCGGCGTGGCCGGGATGCGATTGCGCGCGCAGCGCGGCGTGGGTCTGCTCGATGAGCCGCGGCAGATCGCCCACCGCCACGGTGTTGTGCGAGACGAACGACGCGACGATTTGGACGGTCTGGGCCAGGAGATCGGGCTTGGTTTCGCTGTCCGCCATGGTTGGTTCCGGTTGTCCTTGTTA
>JBKOUH010000314.1:0-5759 GCA_046723285.1 Pseudomonadota bacterium | reverse complement strand
GTCTTGGCGCCGCTCGACGAGGTGGCGGTGCGCCGGGCCGCCCGCGCGCTCGTCGCCGAGGGCGTCGAGGCCATTTCGATCTGCTTCATGATGTCGTTCCTCAATCCCGCCCACGAGCGCCGCGCCAAGGAGATCGTGTCGGCCGAAGCGCCGGGGGTGTTCGTGTGCGCGAGCCACGAGGTGATCCCGCAATACCGCGAATACGAGCGGTTCTCGACCGCGTGCCTCAACGCCTTCGTCGGACCCAAGACCGCGCGCTACCTCGAGCGCTTCGAATCGCAATTGCGCGAGAACGGCCTCACGTCGGGCCTGCACCTCATGCAATCGAGCGGCGGCTGCGCCACGCTCGAGGGCGCCATGGCGCGGCCGGTCACGCTTCTCATGTCCGGCCCGGTCGGCGGCCTCCTCGGCGGCATCTGGGTCGGCGCCTCGGCCGGGTTCAAGAGCGTGATCAGCCTCGACGTCGGTGGCACCTCGGCCGATATCGGCGTGGCCCCGGGCGGCGAGATGCAGTTCAAGCACCTCCTCGACACGCGCATCGGCGACTACCATGCCATGGTGCCGATGGCCGAGGTGGACTCGATCGGCGCCGGTGGCGGCTCGATCGCCTATGTCGACGCCGGCGCGCAATTCCAGGTCGGGCCGCGCAGTGCCGGCGCCGAGCCGGGCCCCGCCTGCTACGGGAAGGGGGGCGTCGAGCCGACGGCGACCGATTGCGCGCTGGTGCTCGGGCGGATCAATCCCGACAATTTCCTCGGCGGGCGCGCCAAGCTCAACCCGGCCAAGGCCGAGCGCGCGATCGCCGAGAATCTTGCCAAGCGGCTCGACATGAGCGTCGACGAGGCGGCGCTCGGCGCGCTCCGAATCCTCACCCACTCGATGGTGCAGGCGATCGAGGTCAACAGCGTGCGCCGCGGCTACGATCCGCGCGATTTCGCGCTCGTCGCCTTCGGTGGCGCGGGCCCGCTCTTTGCCTGCGACATCGCCCAGGAACTGTCGATCCCGCACGTCGTGGTGCCCGCCTGGCCGGGCCTCACCTCGGCGATGGGCCTGCTCACCTCGCACATCACCTACGACTTCAGCCAAACGCTGATGATGCCGCTCGATAAGGCCGATCCGGCGCACTTCGCTGAATGCTTTCACGCGCTGGAGGCGCGCGCCCGCACGCAGCTCGAGCGCGACGGGTTCGCCGCCGATGCGATCATCTTCGTCAGGAGCGCCGATTGCCGCTACGCCGGCCAAGGCTATGAGCTGCGCACGCCGGCCCCCGCGGGCGCCATCGATGGAAACTTCATCTCCGCCTTAATCGACGCCTTCCACGCCGCGCATCGGCGCCAATACGGCGTCGACATGCCGGCCAAGGTCGTCGAGCTCGTCAACGCCCGCGTCGTCGGCATCGGCCGGATCCCGAAGTTGAACCCGAGCCGGATCGCCGCCGGCGGCGCCGCGCCAGACACGGCGAGCCGCTCCCGGCGCAACGTCGTCTTCGATGAGGGCGGGCGCCCGCGCCGCTTCGAAACCGCGATATACGACCGTGCGGCGCTGAAGTCGGGCAACGTCATCGCGGGGCCGGCCATCGTCGAGCAGATGGATTCGACGACGGTCATCCCGCCGGGACGCTCGGCGGAGGTCGACGCGTTCGGCAATCTCGTCATCACCCTGCGCCGCGACGCGCCATGAACGCCGCGATCGATCCGCTTTCGCCCGTCCAGTGGGATTACCGGAACATCGATCCGGTCACGCTGCGCGTACTCGGCGGCGCGTTCCAAGCGATCGCGCGCGAGATGGCGCAGGTCCTCTACCGCATGTCGAATTCGAGCATCATCCGCGAATCCGAGGACCTCGGCTGCGGCCTGTTCGACGCGGCGGGGCGCGAGATCGCCGAGAGCGAGAGCTCGCCGATGCACATCGGCTCGCTGCCGTTCTACATCAAAGGCTTCATGACCAAACTCGGCGGCAAGGTCGACGACGGCGATATCATCATCCACAACCACCCCTATCACGGCGCGTCGCACACGCCCGATCTCGGCGTGGCGCTTCCGAACTTCCACGATGGCCGGCTGCTCGGATTCTCAGCGGCGACCGCACATCTCATCGACACCGGCGCCGCGGTTCCCGGCCTCAACATCGACCTCGTCGACGTCTACGCCGAAGGCACGCTCTACAACGGAATAAAGCTCTACGAACGCGGCGTGCGCAACGAATCGGTCTGGTCCATCCTGCGCGACAGCGTGCGCACGCCCGACATGAACGCCGCCGACATCGAGGCCATGGTCGCGGCCGTCCGCCTCGGGCGCGAGCGCTATCTGGCGCTCATCAAGCGCTACGGCGCCGATACGGTGCTGGGGGCGGGCTATTACTGGATGGACTATTCCGAGCGCCGCTTGCGCGCCGAGCTCGCCAAGATCCCCGACGGCGATTACGGCGCCGAGAGCTGGCTCGACGACGACGGCCGCAACTGGAACAAGCCGCTCAAGGTCAAGGTGACCGTCAAGAAGCGCGGCAGCGACGTGACGATCGACTTGACCGGCTCCTCCCCCGAGGTCGAGACCGGCTACAACGTGCCGTTCGAAGGTTCGGTTCAGGTCGGGTGCTTCTACATCATCCGGACCCTGATGCTCGACGAGGTGACGAACGGCGAATTCATCCCGCAGAACCAGGGCATGTTCCGCCCGGTCCATGTCGAGGCGCCGAAGGGCAGCATCTTCAATCCCAACTTCCCGCGCGCCTGCTTCGCGCGCATGGCCCAGATCCAGCGCGCCCTCGATTGCGTCATCCGCGCGCTCGCCCCGGTCATTCCCGAGCGCGTCACCGCCGGAAACTCGGCGCATGTCATGAGCGTCTCCTACAGCGGTTACAATCAGCAGAAGGGACAATACTGGGTCTGCGTCGAGGTGAACGAGGGCAGCTACGGCGCGCGCCGCGGCCGCGACGGGCCGGATTCGGTCGACAACCTCATGGCCAACACCCGCAACGTGCCGTGCGAGGAGATCGAGATGCACTACCCGCTGCGCGTCGAGCGCTACGAGCTGCGCCCCAATGCGCCGGGGGCCGGCCGTTGGCGCGGCGGCATAGGCGCGGTGCGCGAGGTACGGTTCCTCACCGACGGGTTTTTCTCGTGCAACGGCGACCGCACGCTGGAGGCGCCCAAGGGCCTGTTTGGGGGCGAAGACGGCCGCGCCGCCGAGGTCCATTGCAACCCGCGCACCGAGCAGGCGGTGAAGTGGCCGTCGAAATCCTCGGGAAGGAAGATTGCCACAGGCGATCTCATCCAGGTCGTCGGCCCAAACGGCGGCGGCTACGGAAATCCGCACGAGCGCGACCTCGATCTCGTCTTACGCGACTACCTTGACGGCCACATCACGGCGGAGACCGCGCGCACGACCTATGCCGTCGGGATCGATCAGGTGCGCCGTGCAATCGATCACGCCGAAACGGCGCGGCTCCGCGCCCAGGGCGGCCAATAGCGTGGCCGACACAGCCCCAGCCGATTCGACGATACTCTCGGCGGCGCAAGCGGCGAGCTTCATCGCCGAGCGCCGCGTTACGGCATCGACCCTAGCCGAAGCGTTGTTGGCGCGTTGCCGTTCGCGCGAACCGGCGGTTCAGGCCTGGGCCTATCTCGACGAAAACAGAATCCGCGCCGCTGCCGGACGCTGCGATCAAGAAACGTCGCGCGGGGTCCTTCACGGCGTGCCGATCGGCATCAAGGACGTGATCGACACCGCGGACCAGCCGACCGAGTACAATTCCGAGATTTATCGCGGTCATAAGCCGGCGGCGGATGCTGTATCCGTCGCGCGACTCAAGAGCGCGGGCGCGATCATCTTTGGCAAAACGGTGACGACGGAATTTGCCTATCTTCGGCCGGGACCGACCCGTAATCCGCATGCGCCCGACGCGACGCCAGGCGGCTCGTCGAGCGGCTCCGCGGCCGCCGTCGCCGATCGCATGGTGCCCGCCGCCCTTGGCACGCAAACCGGCGGCTCGACGATCCGACCGGCAGCCTATTGCGGCGTGTACGGCTACAAGCCGGCGTTCGATCTCTGGGACACCCGCGGCACGAAGTATCTTGCACCTTCGCTCGACACGATCGGGCTCTTCGCGCGCTCGCTCGACGACATCGCGCTCATATCGTCAGTACTCGCTGGCGCGCCGGCAAGCACCGTTCGCGATACGGACGCGCCACGCTTTTCCATGGTGCGCCCGCCGAACTTTGACGAAGCGGAACCGGCCGCGGCGGTCGCGCTCGAAAAGGCGGCGCGCGTAGCAGCCAGCAAAGGGGCCGCGGTGCGGACGCTGGATCTCCCGGCGTCGTTCCAACGGCTCAACGACGCGCACCGCACGATCATGTCCGCCGAGGTCGCGCGCGCTTTCGCCACCGAATGGCGCGACCGGCGCGACGGGCTCAGCCCGGAAATCGCGGACTTCATCGTAAAGGGGATGCGCCAGACTGAGCCAGCGATCGCCGAGGCTTGGCGCTCCGTAACCGCGGTTCGGCGTTGGCTCGCCGCCGCCGTCGCCCAGAACGAACTGCTACTGACGCTCAGCGCGCCCGGCGAAGCGCCGGCGAGCCTCGCTTCGACCGGCAGCGCGATCTTCAACCGGCTGTGGACGCTGCTGCACGCCGCGTGCCTGCATGTTCCCACCGGGCGGGGGCCGCGCGGCCTGCCGATCGGCGTTCAGCTCGTCTCGCTCGCGGGCGACGAAGCTCTCTTGCTTGCCGCCGCGCGCTGGCTCGAAATGCATCTCGGCACCGGACCGATTCCGGTTACGTCTTAGACGGATCGCACCCATTCCGACGACGGACCAAACCCCCGACGCCGCGCCGAACCGGGATAGCCGGATTGCGACGACAACCTGCTATATGTGCGCGTGCCGCTGCGGGATCAGGGTCCACCTGCAGAATGGCGAGATCCGCTACATCGACGGCAATCCCGATCATCCGGTGAACCGCGGGGTCATATGCGCCAAGGGCTCCGCGGGCATCATGCACCACCACTCGCCTGCGCGGCTGACCACGCCGCTTAAGCGCATCGGCGAACGCGGCAGCGGCGAATTCCAGGCCATCGGCTGGGACGAGGCCCTCGGCATCGCCACAAAGTGGCTGCGTGAGATTCGCGCGACCGATCCTCGCAAGCTCGCCTTTTTCACCGGACGCGACCAAAGCCAAGCGCTGACCGGATGGTGGGCGCAACAATTCGGCACGCCAAACTACGCGGCCCATGGTGGCTTCTGCTCCGTGAACATGGCGGCAGCCGGCCTCTACACGATGGGAAGTTCCTTCTGGGAGTTCGGCGAGCCGGACTGGGACCGCACCGAATACTTTATGCTGTTCGGCGTTGCCGAGGACCACAGCAGCAATCCGATCAAGATCGGCTTGGGGAAACTGAAGGCGCGCGGCGTCAAGGTTGTGTCCGTCAATCCGGTCCGGACCGGCTATTCCGCGATCGCCGACGAGTGGCTTGGAATCCGTCCGGGAACCGACGGATTGCTGGTCATGAGCTTCATCCACGAATTGCTCCGGGCTGGGAAAGTCGATGCCGCCTACCTCGCTCGCTGCACGAACGCCGGTTGGCTCGTTGTCGAGGCGCCGGGCCAGGCGGATGACGGCCTTTTCCTCCGCGACGCGGACGGGCGCGCGATGGTTTGGGATCGCGCGCGCCAGTGCGGGGCGACGACGCAAGACTCCGCAGCCCAGCCCGCGCTGCGTGGCCGATATACGGTCGAAGGAAAGACTGTCGTCCCCGTATTCCATC
>JBKOUH010000019.1:0-8703 GCA_046723285.1 Pseudomonadota bacterium | reverse complement strand
TCGCGCCGCGGATCGAAAGCCGCTGCGGCGGACGGGAGCCAGCTCGCGTTGCGTGCCGACCTGCATTGTAAACGACCGAGCGGCGCGAAGTTTTCCAGAGCAAATCGCCGCGCCCAGGGAACCGTGCGGCCTTCGAAGGCCTGCCCTCAGCCGAGCAATGCCCGAGGCGGCGAAGCGCTCCCTCACACCGCATTCACAAGCGATTGAGCGCGCGCGAAAAGCGAAGCGGCCGGCCCCAGGGGAACCGGCCGCTTCACGCGGAGATTCGAATGTGTCGCGCGCTGCTTACCAGCAGCCGACATAAGCCTGGCGCCACTGATAGCCGTCCCAGCGCCAATCGTAGCGCGCGCGGCAGGGCGCCGGTGGTGCGTAGGCGGGCGGGGGCGCGTAAGCCGGCGGCGGATAGTAATAGGCGGGCGGCGGCGGGTAGTAATAGGCCGGCGGCCCAAGATAGAGCGGAGGCAGTCCGATCCCGAGGAAAACCCGCGTGCGGGCGTCCGCCGAGCTCGTGCTGGCGCTCAACGTGGCGCTCGCGCCGAGCGCGATGATGGCGGCGGATAGCAGCAATTTCAGCGATTTGCGCATTGTGGTCCCCATGCGAGTCCGACCCGACGAATAATACGGGGCGAACGCAATGAATCTTCCCCGCGATCGCGGCCGGAACGAGCCGAAAATGCGGCCCGGTGTCTGAACGGGCAATGAACGGATACGTTCCGTTTACCGGCGCTTCGGCCGCTCGTCAGTTGGGCGATTCCGCGAGTCTGTGCAGCGCGCCGGTCTTGGTCGCGAACAGCGCATCGTGATCGGCCCCGGCAATGAACGCAGCCATCTCGGCGCGCGATGCGGTGATCGTGGCCTCGTCGACGTAGCGTCCCTTCGTGAAACGGCCCTTGAGCTTCCCGGCCTCGATCGCGGCGATGACCTGCTTGGTGTCCATGAGGCGCAGCACGAGCGTTCCATCGTTGCCGAAATCGTAGCTGACGATCGTGAGCGCGGGCGTGTCCGTGCCGCTGCCCGAGGTGCGGCGCACGTTCAGATAGGAGTGCCCATTCACGACCGTGCGCCAGGCCTGATAGCGCACGGCCTCGATCCCGCTATCGGCATGGGGATTGATGTTGACGAACGCCACGCGGTAGATGCCGGGCTTCGAGTCGTCAGCGACGACCGAGAACAGCACGACCTCGCCGCCTTTCGCCGTGTACCAGGCGCCGAGCAGGCGCGTATCCACCGATTTGGGATCGGGATCGGCAAGCGTCGCTTCGGTTTCGACGAGGCAAGCGCTGGTGAGCAGGAGAAGGCAAAGGCCGGCCGCGGCCTTCAGGATCGAGCGCATGGCGTGCTCCGACAAATGGGCCACCTGCAACTGCCGGCAGGTGCCTCTGCGTCCCGACCCCAATTAAAGCATGCAGGGCGATCGGGCGGAATTGGCGGCACCGTTGTGGCGGCTTCTAGGCAGGGGGCTGCGAGCAAGGTTAACCGAGGCGCTGTTACGCGGCGCGTTCGCCGCAAGGTCAGGCCCTGAAGCCCAATTCGTCATACAAGCCTGCCAAAGCGCTCGAAAAGGCCTCGGCGGAAAAGCGCTCCGCGAAGTCTTGCCGGCCGCGGCGGCGCAGCCGCTCGCGTAGCGCCGTGTCGGTCAGCGCGCGCGCGAGCGCCCTCGCCAATTGATCGACATTGCCCGGTTCGACGAGCAGCGCGCTCTCGCCGTCGATCACGTCCTCCGCGATTCCATCCACGTTCGAGGCGATAACGGGCACGCCGGCTTGAAGCGCTTCGAGCAAAGAGATCGAGCCGCCGCCCTCCTGCAGCGAGGGCAGGACGAACACGTCGGCGCGTCGGAGATAGGGATAGGGGTCGGCGACCCAGCCGGTGAAGGTCACCGAATCCGTCAAATCGAGCCGGTCCGCCAGCCGCCGATGCGACGCGAGAAGCGGTCCTCCGCTCACGAGGCACGCACGGAAGCGGAGCCCCGCATCGCGCAGCGCCGCCAACGCACGGATCAGGACATCGACGCCCTTCCTTGGATCGTGACGCGAGATCGAGACGATGAGCGGCACAGCGGCATCCGGCGGGGGTGCGAGGAGTCCGGGGGCGGACCCATCGTGCAGGAAGGCCGTCTCGGCGCTGTAGGGCGACTTGCGTGTTTCGGCGCCGGCGCCGTGCTCGGAGAAAAGCAGCGTTCGCACCGATTCGTAGTTGAGCAGCACGAGCCGCGACTCGACATAGGCGCGGCGCTCCTGGCGGCGCACGACCCGTTCGATCCACAGCCGCTCCGCACCGAACACGGCCCGCCGCAACAGGCTTTCGCGACCGGCGCCCTGCATCCTGGCGCGCGCCTCGTGCCGCGCGGTCGTGTACACGCTGTTCACCACGACCGCTTCGACGCCCTTGCGTGCAAGCCGCTTTTGGACGTCGAGGCCGACGCAGCTCCACGTGTAGAAGCCGTGGATCAAATGCGGACCCGCGCGCGCCGAAAGAAAGCGCTCGATGCTCGCGGCCAGCCGCGGCGCATGCACGGCAAGGGCGTACGGACTGGCGGCAAAGGACGCCATCCAATCCGCGAAGAAGCGCGAGCGCCGCCGCGCCGGTTGCGCTCGGACGGCGCCGCGCCATGCAAACGGCGGCACGACGCGGTGGACGATGCCGAAATCCTCTTCCGATGTCCCGTTGCGCGCGTCGATGCAGAAGACATGCGGCGTGAATCCGGCGTGCTTGGCCGCGCGCATATGGGCGCGCACATAGCTCGAGCCGCCGCCTTTTCCGTGCGTCGGGTTTCTGCCCGTAACGTAGACGACGACCTTGCCCATACGGCCGAACTCTGAACCCGCCGATGCGCGCTCGCGGAGCGGCGATGATGCCCTGGCCGAGAGCCATTGGGTAAGAAACTTGCGGCGCGCCGCTCAGCCCGTCGGCAGCGAGCGAGAGGGGGCGCCGCGCGGGAAGGCCGCATCGATGCGCCGGAGTTCCGCCTCGGAGAGGTTGAGCGTCCCGGCCTTGGCGTTCTGCTCGGTGTGCGCGGCGCTCGAGGCCTTCGGGATTGCGAACAGTGCGGCCTGGCGCACGAGAAAGGCGAGGGCGACTTGGCGCGCCGTGGCGCCATGCGCCGCGCCGATTTCGGCCAGCACACGCCCGTCCGCCGTCGCGGGTCGGGGGAAGCGGCTGCCGAATGGCGTGTAGCCCACGAGCGCCACTCCGTTCTTCTCGCACCAGGGCAGCACCGCGTGCTCGATCGCGCGCTGCTGCAGGTGATAGAGCACCTGGTTGCACGCGATCTTGCCGGGGCCGGCGATGGCCAGCGCCTCATCGAGATCGACGACGTCGAAATTGGAAACGCCCCAGGCGCGGATCTTGCCCGCCTGCTCGAGCTCGCCGAACGCGGCGATGGTGTCGGCGAGCGGAATGCTCTCGCGCCAATGCAGGAGATAGCAATCGAGCCGCTCGACCTTGAGCCGCTTCAGCGATGCTTCGCACGCGCGAATCGTGCCTTTCTTCGAGGCGTTGCCGGGCAGAACCTTCGAGACGAGGAACACCTCGTCGCGCCGGCCCGCGATCGCCTCGGCCACGTATTCCTCGGACTCGCCCGAGCCGTACATCTCGGCGGTGTCGATATGCGTCATGCCGAGATCGAGCCCGCGGCGCAGCGCGGCCACCGCTTCCTTGCGCGAAGCGCGCTCGAGATTCCACGTGCCCTGGCCGATGGCGGCGACATCGCGATTCGTGCGGCCGAAGCGGTGATGGTTCATCGCGGAACGCCTATTTCCCGTTCGGCAGCCGCAAGAGCTTGAAGCCCGAACCCTGGAAGACATGGTCGGGCCCCTTGGCCGCGATGAACGCGCGCAGCTCTTCGCGCGTCGCCGTGATCGTGACGGGGGGATCGGCTGAGTCGCCTTCGACGCGGCCCTTGAGCTCGCCGGCGCGGATCGCGGCCGCGATGTTGCCGGTGTGCATGAGCCAGAACTGCGCGCCGCCTTGCGCGGCGATTTCCTTGCCCTCGATGCCCATCCGCACGAAGCCCTCGTTCATCGGCTCGAACCGAACGATCAGGCGCGGCGGCACCGCCGACTCGTGCCAGGATTCGCTGGTCCTCTCGAGATTGAGATAGGTGCGCCCGTCCATGGTCGTGCGCCAGGCGCGGAAATTCGCGTAGGAAACCGGATTTTTCTCGTCGTTGGAGACGAGGATGTAGCTCAAGCGCAGCATGCCGGCGGGATCGCCGTCGAGCTTGCGGATCGAGACCATGATGAGGCCGCCGCCGTACCATTCGCCGATCATGCGCTCGTCGGCCTCGGCGGCGCTCGGCTCGCCCAACGAGCTTTCGGTCTCGACGCAACGCCCGGGACCGCTCGCGATCAGCAGCAAGAGCAGCAATCGCGCGAGGATCCGCATCGCCGTCCCCCCTCCTGGCTGGCGCCCTACTCGGCCGCTTGGCGCGCGCTCCAGAGGCCGGCCTTGGCGGGATCGTGCCAGGCCTTCAACAGCTCGGCTTCCTTGGCCTTGGCGTCCTTGATCGCCTTCTCCTTGATGTGGCCGTAGCCGCGGATGGCGTCGGGGATGGAGGCGATCTCGACCGCCAGCGCGTGGTTGTCGGGCGAGAGCGAGTCGAGCAGCGTCTTGACCGTCGCCTCGTATTCGCCGACGAGCTTCCGCTCGGCGCGGCGCTCGGCCGACTTGCCGAAGATGTCGAGCGCGGTGCCGCGCAAGAACTTCATCTTCGCGAGCAGGCGAAAGGCCGGCATCATCCAGGCGCCGAACGTCATCTTCTGGAGTTGGCCGGTGCGCGGATCGCGGGGCGCCAGCAGCGGCGGCGCCAAGTGGAACTTCATCTTGAACGCGCCCTGGAACTGCTCGCCCAGCTGGCGCTGGAAGGTTCCATCGGTGAACAATCGCGCCACCTCGTACTCGTCCTTGTACGCCATGAGCTTGTAGAGATTGCGCGCCACGGCCTCGGCGAGCCCGGTCCTCCCCTTGCCCTTCTCGGTCTCGCTGCGGCGCACGTCCACCATGAAGCGTTCGTAGCGCTCGGCGTATTTCCGGTTCTGGTAGGCGGTGAGGTCCTTGACGCGGATCGCGATCACGTCGGCGAGCGATTTCGTTGCGGGCCGCGCGAGCGGCACCGGCTCGGACGGGAACGCGATCTTGGCCACGGCTTCGGGTTCGACGGCGGCGCGCCGGCCCCAGGCAAACGCCTCCTTGTTCATGCGCACCGCGACGGCGTTGAGCTCGATCGCTTTTTCGATCGAAGCGAGCTGCAGCGGGATCAACCCCTTCTGGAACGCATAGCCGAGCATGAACATGTTGCCGGCGATGGCGTCGCCCATGAGCGCGGTGGCCAGCCGCGTCGCGTCGACGACGCTCAGGCCCTCGCGCCCGACCGCGTCGGCGATCGAGGCCTGGAGGGCCGCGTTGGGAAACTGCACGTCGCGGTTCTGGATGAACGCCGCCGTCATCTGCTCGTAGGCGTTGATGACCGCCCGCGTGCCGCCGGTCTTCATCGTGCGGAGCGCGTCGGGCGACGCGGCCACGACCACGTCGCAGCCGATGATCGCATCGGCTTCGCCGGCCGCGATACGCGCGGCGTAGATGTCGCCCGGATTGTCGGCGATGCGCACATGGCTCATCACCGCGCCGTTCTTTTGCGCGAGGCCGGTCATGTCGAGCACCGAGACGCCCTTGTTCTCGATATGCGCGGCGACGCCGAGCAGTTGGCCGATGGTGATGACGCCGGTGCCGCCGATGCCGGTGACGAGGATGCCGCGCGGCTTGGCGGAACTCGGAATCTCGGGCAGCGGGATCGCGCTCTCGGGCAGCGCCTTCGGGCCCGCCGCGCGCGCCTTCCTGGGCGCCGCGCCATAGACCGAGACGAAGCTCGGGCAGAAGCCTTTGACGCAGGAATAGTCCTTGTTGCAGTTTGACTGGTCGATCGCGCGCTTGCGCCCGAACTCGGTTTCTTTCGGCAGCACCGAGATGCAGTTCGACTGCACCGAGCAATCGCCGCAGCCCTCGCAGACGCGCTCGTTGATGAACACGCGCCGCGGCGGATCGACCATCAAGCCGCGCTTGCGCCGGCGCCGCTTCTCGGCCGCGCAGGTCTGCTCGTAGATCAGCACCGAGACGCCCTTCCAATCGCGCAGCTCGCGCTGTACGGCGTCGAGATCGTCGCGGTGGTGGAACGTGGTGCCGGCCGGCCAGTGCCAGCCGATCGGGTATTTCAACGGATCGTCGGAAACGACGGCGATGCGGCCGACGCCTTCGGCCCAGACCTGGTTCGCGATATCGGCCGGCGAGGGCGAGCCTTCGACCGGCTGGCCGCCGGTCATCGCCACCGCGTCGTTGTAGAGGATCTTGTAGGTGATGTTGACGTTAGCCGCGACGCAAGCGCGGATCGCGAGTATGCCCGAGTGGTAATAGGTGCCGTCGCCGATATTGGCGAAGATGTGCTTCTCGTTCGTGAACGGCGCCTGGCCGATCCACGGCGTGCCTTCGCCGCCCATATGCGTGAAGGTCGCCGTGTTGCGGTTCATGAAGATCGCGAGCGTATGGCAGCCGATGCCGGCCGTTGCGCGGCTGCCCTCGGGCACCTTGGTCGACGTGTTATGCGGGCAACCCGAGCAGAAATAGGGGATGCGCACGAGATCGGGCTTCTTCGCGGCGATCGCCTTCTCCTTCGCCTCGAGGAAGTTCATGCGCTCGCGCATCGCCGGGCTGTCGTAGAATTTCAAGATGCGCGTGGCGAGCGCCTTGGCGACAACGGTGTTGGACAGCTCGCCGCCGGCCGGCAGCAGCCATTGCTGATTCTCGTCGAACTTGCCGACGACACGCGGACGCGCCGCCTCGTTCCAGTTGTAGAGCTGCTCTTTCAGCTGGTTCTCGAGGATCGCGCGCTTCTCCTCGACGACGATGACCTCCTCGAGCCCATGCGCGAATTCGCGCGCGCCCTCGCGCTCGAGCGGCCACACCATGCCTACCTTGTAGACGCGGAGTCCGATCTCGGCCGCAAGCCGCTCGTCGATGCCGAGGTCCTGAAGGGCCTGGCGCACGTCGAGATAAGCCTTGCCGCTGGTGATGATGCCGAGGCGCGGCTTCGGGCTGTCGATGACGATGCGGTCGATCTTGTTGGAGCGCGTGAAGGCGAGGGCGGCATACACCTTGTGCTTCTGGAGCCGCGCTTCCTGGTCCCAGAAGCTGTCGGGCCAGCGGATGTTGAGGCCGCCCGGGGGCATCTCGAACGTGTTCGGAAGCTTGAAGTCGTAGCGCTCGGGATCGACCGCGACCGAGGCCGAGGCCTCGACGTTCTCGGAGACGCATTTCAGCGCCACCCAGCAGCCGGAGTAGCGCGACATCGCCCAGCCGAAGATGCCGTAGTCGAGCGTCTCCTGCGTGTTGGCCGGGAACAGCACCGGCACCATCGCCGAGATGAAATTGTGGTCGGACTGGTGCGGCAGAGTCGAAGAGGCGGCGCCGTGGTCGTCGCCGGCGCAAATGAGCACGCCGCCGTGCTTCGACGTGCCGGCGGTGTTGCCATGCTTCATCACGTCGAGCGTGCGGTCGACGCCCGGCCCCTTGCCGTACCACATCGCGAAGACGCCGTCGTATTTGGCGCCGGGATAGAGGTTGAGCTGCTGCGAGCCCCAGATCGAGGTCATCGCCAGGTCTTCGTTCAGGCCCGGCTCGAACTTGATGTGGTTCTCGGCGAGATACTTCTTGGCGCGCCAGAGATTCTGGTCGAGCCCGCCCAAGGGCGAGCCGCGATAGCCCGAGATGAAGCCGGCGGTGTTGAGCCCGCGCGCCTGGTCGAGCCAGCGCTGCATCAGCGGCAGGCGGACGAGCGCCTGGATGCCGGTCAAATAAACGCGGCCCCGTTCGAGCGTGTATTTGTCCTCGAGCGAGACCGGAAGCGGAGCGGGCAGCGCCATCGGCGGCTTCTCCCAACAAATGCGGGGATTCGTTGCTTTCTAACGTAATGCGCCGCGCTGGCGATGCAAATGGGAAGTGGCGGGGTCGGGCCCGCGCAACAAGCGGTCGATAAGCGCCGGTGCCGCGGCAACAGGCTTGCGCGGCGGGCCTTCAATCCGAAACGCCCTTACGAGCAAGCTCAAGATTGGCCGTCGTCTCGGCCCCGTGTGCTCAAAGAAGGGCTAGTCGTCCGCGCCTGCCGGACTCTTCGCCACCCAATACCGCGGCCCCTTGCCCTGATCCGGCCCGAGCGCGGAGAACCCGCCGTCGGCGGGCACGTCGCAGCCGTTCAGCCACGAAGCTTCGTCGGACGCGGCGAAAGCCACGATGTTGGCCACTTCCTCCATGCGCCCGACGCGGCCGAGTGGGTGGACGTGCGCGCCGGCGCGGTCGGCGAGAGCGCGGTCGCCGCCGGTCATCTCCGCCATCGGCGGCGACCAGGTCCAGCCCGGCGAGACGGTGACGACGCGGATGCCCTGCGGCGCCAGCGCCGCGGCCGCGCAGCGCGTGAAGTGCATGAGTGCGGCCTTGCCGGCCGAGTAGGGCCCGCGCGTGCCGTTGCCGAACTTGCCGCTGACGCTGCCGATGTTGACGACCACGCCGCCCGGCTTCGGCAGGTAGGGCACGACCTTCTGCACGAAGATCGCCGGGCCCACGATGTTGACGTTGAGGCAATCGAGCCAGTCCTGGCGCGGCGTCGCGAGGCCGGAATCGAGATAGGAGCAGGCGCAATTGACCAGGATGTCGAGC
>JBKOUH010000278.1:0-2577 GCA_046723285.1 Pseudomonadota bacterium | reverse complement strand
GCTCGGCGCCGCCGAGCGCTTCCAAGAGGCGGACTTTCACCTGCTCCTGCTTCCGCTCGTGCTCGACTTTCATTCCGAAGACGTCCTTGACGTAGAAAACGTCGACGACGCGTTCGCCGAAGGTCGAGATCTTGGCGGTCGTGATCTGGAGCCCGCATTCGGTGAGCGCGCGCGTCACGTCGTAAAGCAGGCCGGGGCGGTCGCGGCCGTTCACCTCGATCACGGTCGCGAAACGGCTCGCCGAATTGTCGATGAAGACGCGCGGCGGCACCTGGAATACGTGGGCGCGCTTCGGCAGCGATTCGCGGCCGGCAAGCTCGCGGTGGAGCTTCAGCGTGCCGGCGAGGGCGGCGGCGATGCGCGTCTTGACACGCTCGAGGCTCGCCTCGTCGGCAAAGGGCTGTCCCTCCTGGTCTTGCACATAGAAGGTGTCGAGCGCCCAGCCATTGGTGAGCGTGAAGATGCGCGCATCGACGATGTTGGCGCGCGAGAGGGCCATGGCGCCGGCGATCTGCGAGAAGAGGCCGGCGTGGTCGGGCGTGTAGACCGTCACCTCGGTCACCGCGCGCTTCGGGTCGTGGCGGGCATCGACGGCAAATTGGAGGCCGCTCTTGGTCGCGCGGCGCACCAGCTCGGCATGGCGGAATTGGGTGTCCGTGTCCTCGGATAACCAGTAGGCGGCGTAGCCGCGCGCGAGATGCTCCTCGGTTTCGGCCACCGACCAGCCTTTCAAGCGTGCGACCAGCGCCTCCTTGGCGCGATCGACGCGCGCCGCCACATTGGCGCCCGAGGGTGCACCGCCCAGCACCTCTTCGGTGCGGTAGTAGAGCTCGCGCAGCAGCGACGCTTTCCAATTGTTCCAAACCTTGGGGCTGGTCGCGCGCATGTCGACGACGGTCAGCACCAAGAGCAGCCGCAGGCGCTCAGGCGACTGCACGAAGGCGGCGAAATCGGCGATCGTCTTGGGGTCGTCGATGTCGCGCTTCTGCGCCGCCTTGCTCATGTCGAGGTGGTGGAGCACGAGCCAGGCGATGTTGTCGATCTCCTCGGGCGTGAGGCCGAAGCGGGGCCCGAGCGTGCGCGCGATGTCGGCGCCGATCTCGGAGTGGTCGCCGCCGCGGCCCTTGGCGATGTCGTGCAGCAGCACCGCCACGTAGAGCACGCGGCGCGATGACACCTTGTGCACGATCTCCGAAGCGAGCGGGTGATCTTCTTTCTTCAATCCCGCCTCGATCTCGGCGAGGAGGCCGATCGCGCGGATCGTGTGCTCGTCGACGGTGTAGACGTGATACATGTCGTGCTGCATCAGCGCCACGACGCGGCCGAAATCGGGCACGAAGCGGCCGAACACGCCGGCCTCGTTCAGCCGCGTCAGCGTGATCTGCGGCTCCTTCGGCGAGGTGAGCATCTCGAGGAAGAGCCGATTCGCCTCCACGTTCTCGCGCAGCGCGCCGTCGATGAGGCCCAGCTGCTGCGTGATCACGCGCAGCGCCGCCGGGTGGATGTCGAGGTCGTGCTCCTGCGCGGTGTGGAAGAGGCGGAGGAAATTCACCGGATCGGCGCGGAACGCATCCTCGCGCGCGACGTTCAAGCGCCCGTCCTGCACCTGGAAGCCGACGATCTCGCGCTTCTTGGGCAGCAGCGAGAAGCGGAAGCGCGGCTTCCGCTTATGCTCGGCCTCGAGCGCCGCGCAGAAGATGCGCGTCAAGTCACCCACGTCCTTGGCGACGAGGTAGTAGTGCTTCATGAAGCGCTCGACGCCCGAGATGCCGGGGCGGTCGCCATAGCCCATCAGGCGCGCGAGCGGCGGCTGCACGTCGAAGGTCAGGCGCTCTTCGGGCCGGCCGGCGAGATAGTGGAGATGGCAGCGCACCGTGGTGAGGAACGCATGCGCGCGGTCGAACTTCGCCGCCTCGCGCCGCGTGAACACGCCGCGCTCGACCAAATCGGCCGGATCGTCGAGCTGATAGATGTATTTGGCGATCCAATAGAGCGTGTGGAGGTCGCGGAGCCCGCCCTTGCCGTCCTTGATGTTGGGCTCGACCACGTAGCGCGAATCGCCGACCTTCAAATGGCGCTCGTCGCGCTCGGCAAGCTTCTTCTCGACGAAGGTGATCGGGCCCTCGGCCGCGGCGAGCTCGCGAAAGCGCGTCCTGAGCTCGCGGTAAAGGCCGGCATCGCCCCAGAGATAGCGCGCCTCCAGAAGCGCGGTGCGGATCGTCTGATCCTGCTTGGCCATGCGCACGCATTCGTCGACCGAGCGCGTGGCGTGCCCCACTTTCAAGCCGAGGTCCCACAGCATGTAGAGCATGTACTCGATGACCTGCTCGGCATGCGGCGTCAGCTTGTAGGAGAGGAGGAAGAGGAGATCGATGTCCGATTGCGGCGCCAGCTCGCCGCGCCCATAACCGCCGGTGGCGACGACGGCCTTGCGCTCGCCCTGGGTCGGGTTGGGGTTGGGATAGACCCGCTCAAACGCGTAGTCGTAGAGCGTGCGGATCAGCTGATCGATGAGATAGGCGTAGGCCTTCACGCACTCGCGCCCGCGTGTCCTGGCATCGCGGTTGGCATCGAAGC
>JBKOUH010000155.1:0-4844 GCA_046723285.1 Pseudomonadota bacterium | reverse complement strand
GGCCTGGAACGTGCCCGCCAGCGCCACTTCGGCGCGATAGGCTTCGTCCCGGTAGCGGAATGACAAGAAAAGACGGCCAGGCTGCGGGTCGACGTTTTGAAGCTGCAGCCTGGCCGCCGGAGTGGCGCGGCCATAGGGGAGGAGCGCATGGCCGCGCTGGGCACAGAGGTACCGGAGCGCCGGAAATTCCGGCGAGTCGGCATTCAAGACCGCGCCGGCGCCTGCGGGCAGCAGGTCGCCGAACAGGCGCCACTTGGCGGCGCGGTAGGATTCGATCGTCGCGTGATAGTCGAGGTGATCGCGCGCGAGATTGGTGAAGCCGGCGGCGGATAGCTTGACGCCGTCGAGGCGATACTGGTCGAGGCCGTGGCTCGAGGCTTCCATCGCGAGATGCGTGACGCCGGCCTTGGCGAGCGCCGCGAGATCGGCGTGGAGCGCCACCGGATCGGGCGTGGTGAGCGCGCCGTAGCGGTCGACGCCGGCGCCGCGGATGCCGAGCGTGCCGATGCTCGCCGATCTCATGCCGAGCTTCGCCCAGATCTGCTGGCAATAGGAGGCGGTCGAGGTCTTGCCGCTGGTGCCGGTGACGGCGACGACGGTCGCGGGCTGGCGCTCGTAGAAACGCGCGGCCATCAGCGCCAGGCGCCGGCGCGGGTTGCGGTCGCGCACGAAGGGGCCGGGGCCCGGCATATCGGCATCGGCGAGCACCGCCGCGGCGCCGCGCGCGAGCGCGTCGGCGATGAAATGGCGGCCGTCGGACTTGCTGCCGGGGAGGGCGGCGAACAGGAAGCCGGGCGCCACTTTGCGCGAATCCGAGGTGAGGCCGGCGATCTCGGTTTCGAGCAGCGCCGGTTCGGCGGCAAGGCGCTTATCGTCGAGCAAGGCCGCCAGCTTCATCACCTCACTCCGTTGCCGCCCGCTCCATGCGGGATACGGGCCGCGCGGCCGGCTTGGCCACCGGCTTCGGCGCCGCTTTCGGCGCCTTGCCGTCGGGAACTTCCGACGTGTTCTCGGCCGGCAGCACGCCCAGCAGCGGCGCCGCCTTCAGGACGATCTCGCGCACCACCGGCGCGGCCACGACGCCGCCGGTCGCTTCGGGCGTCTCGGCGCTGGCCTTGGGCTCGTCGATCATCGCCAGCACGACGTAGCGCGGCGCGTTGATCGGGAACGCGCCGATGAACGACGCGATGCGCGCGTTGCGGCGGTAGCCCTTCTTGCCGGCGGATTTGTCGGCCGTGCCGGTCTTGCCGCCGATGAAATAGCCGGGCGCCTCGGCGCGCTTGCCGGTGCCCTTTTCGACGACGAGGCGCATGAGCTTCCGCATCTCGGCCGAGGTCTTGGCGCTGACCACGGGCACGTAGGCGATCGCCTCCTTGGGATCGCGCTTGATCAGCGTCACCGGCGCGCGCTTGCCGTCGTTGACGATGCCGGCGACGGCCGAAGCCAAATGCAAGGGCGTCACCGACATGCCGTGGCCGTAGGCGATCGTGATCGTATTGAGCGGCTTCCAGTCGCGCGGATAGAGCGGGGCGCCGATTTCGGGCAGTTCGATCGCGACCGGTTTCAGCATGCCGGCGCGGCCCATGAACGCGCGCTGGCGCGGCGTGCCGGCCTCGAGCGCCATGCGCGCCGAGCCGACGTTGGACGAATATTCGAACACCTCGGTGACCGAAAGGAAGCGGCCGAAGGTGTGATAGTCGTGGATCGTGAACTTGCCGTGCTTCAAGGGCGCGCGCGCGTCGTACATCTTCTCGAGCGTCGCGATTCCGGAATCGAGCGCCATCGCCGTGTTGAGGATCTTGAACGTCGAGCCCATTTCGTAAGTGCCGAGCGTCACGCGGTTGAAGCGGCCATCCTCGCTGGCGCGGCCGGGCTCGTGCGGATCGAACTCGGGCAGCGAGACCATCGCCACGACCTCGCCGGTGCGCACGTCGATTATGGTGCCCATGGCGCCGATGGCGTGGTGGCGCTTCATCGCCGCCATCAGCTCTTCCCGCATCACGTCCTGGACGCGGAGATCGATCGAGAGCGCGATGCGCTCGCCGCGCCGCAAGCGGCCGTCGAAATGGCGCTCGATTCCGGCGATTCCGTGGTTGTCGATGTCGGCGTAGCCGACGATGTGGGCGGCGAGGCTGCCATGCGGATAGACGCGGCGGCGGTCCTTGCGCGCGCCGATGCCGGGCAGGCCTTCGGCGATGACCTCCTGATACTCCTTCGGCGTCAGGTGCCGCCGCAGCCAGACGAAGCGTTTGTCCGAGGGCTTCAGCTTCTCGGTGAGGTCCTTCTTGTCGAGCTCGGGGAAGAGCCGCGCGAGGTGCGCCGCCGTCTTCTCGGGTTCGATCGTCATCTTGGGGTCGGCATAGAGCGACCAGGTGATGAGATTGGTCGCCAGCAGATCGCCATGCGTGTCCGTGATCTCGCCGCGGAAGATCTCGTGCCCGCCATCGGTGTCGCCGGCGGTCTTGGCGGCCGAGCGCTTCGGATCGCCGCCGGTTTTCAAGAGCGTGACGTCGACGAGGCGGCCGCCGACAAGCGCGAAGGCGAGGAAGAAGAGCCCGCCCAGCACGAGCAGGCGCGTGCGGCCGGTTTCGATGGCGGCGCCGAGCGGCCCCTCGAAACGCGGCTGCCCGGGGCGGCATTGCGCCCCGGGCGAAAGCGGACGGCAAAGCTCGCGGATGCGGATCATCATCGCGATCGGAACCCGAGTTGGGGCGAGGCCACGTCACGCGACGCAGTCTCGACCGGGGCCGCTTCGGCGAGGCGTTGCGCGAGCCGCTCGAACGAGGCCATCTGGCGCGCCGCGACCGGCTGGAGCTCGAGCTTCGCCATGGCAAGCCGGCGCAGGCGCTCTGGGTGGTTGAGGTAGCTCCACTCGGCGCGCAGCACCTGGATCGAGTCGCGCTCGTCCTCGATCGCGCGCTGGATGCGGGCGAGCTCCTTTTCCTGGTCCCCGACCTGGGCCTTGAGATTGTAGAGGCCGATCACCAGGCCGGCGAACAGCAGCGGCCAGAGCAGACGGGTGATGCGCTTCATGGGGCGACCCTCCTCGAGGTCTCTTCGCGCGGCCAAGCGGCGGCCGCGGTGCGGATGGCGCTACGCAAACGCGCCGAGCGGGCCCGGGGATTGGCCGCGATTTCGGCCGTCCCCGGACCCACCGGGCGGCGCTGCGGAACTTCGAAACTGGGGGCGCGTGCGCGCGTGCCGGCGGCGGCATCGGGCGCGTGGCGCGAGGCTTTCGGCGTCTGGCCGCTGCGGGCGCGAAGAAAATTCTTCACGCGGCGGTCCTCGAGCGAATGGAAGGCGACGACGGCGAGGCGGCCGCCCGGCGCCAGCACGCGCTCGGCGGCGGCGAGGCCGCGGTCGATCTCGCCGAGCTCGTCGTTCACCGCGATACGGATCGCTTGGAAAGTGCGCGTGGCGGGATCGATCGCGTCGCGCGAGGCATGCACCGCGCCGCGAACGATCTCCGCCAGCGCCCCCGTGGTGGCGATCGCTTCCCCCGTGCGAGCACGTACGATCGCCTTGGCAACGCGCTTGGCGTGACGTTCTTCGCCAAATTCGGAAATGATCTCGGCCAGCTCGCTTTCGCTCGCCGTGTTGACGAGGTCGGCGGCGCTGGCGCCGGCTTTCTCCATGCGCATGTCGAGCGGGCCATCGTGGCGGAACGAGAAGCCGCGCGCGCGCTGGTCGAGCTGCATGGAGGAGACGCCGAGATCGAGCGCCACGCCATCGACGAGCGCGACGCCGCGCGCCATGAGCAGCGCATCCATGTCGCCGAAACGGCCTTCGATGAGGTCGAGGCGGCCGTCGTATTTGCGCTTCAGCGTGGCACCCTGGGCGATGGCGTCGGGATCGCGGTCGATGCCGTAGACCTTGCACGGCGCGGCATCGAGGATCGCGGCGCTGTAACCGCCGGCGCCGAACGTGCCGTCGACATAGATGCCGCCTGCGCGCGGCTCGATCGCGGCGAGAACTTCGTGGAGCAGGACCGGAACGTGGGGGCTCATTTGTCCTGCCCCAGGAAGAAGAGACGGGTGAGCGACATCTCGCCGCCCAACTGCGATTTCAGCTGCGTGCGCGCGGCCTCGTGCTTGGCCGGATGCCAGATCTGAAAGGTGCGGCCGCGGCCCACGAACACGGCGGTGTCTTCGGCGCCGCAATGCGCGCGCAGCGCGGACGGAAAAACGAAGCGGCCCTCGGGATCGAATGAGAGCGTCACCATTTCGCCGAGCATCAGCAGGACCTGGTCGCGCGCGGCGTCCGTCAGCAACTTCGGCGTGTAGGCACTCTTGACGAGCTCATCAACATAGGCGCGGTCGCAGCCCTCGATCACGGGCGCGGCTTCGGTCGGCATCAGCACCGCGTCGGGGCTGCCGGATTTCTGCAAAGCATCGCGGAAGGCGGCGGGCATCGAGACCCGGCCTTTGCCGTCGATCTTCATCGCGTGGGTGCCGAAAAAAACGGCCATCCGCCCGGTCTTCCCCAGGCGGCGCACTCAGGTTCAGGCGCACCGTGCGCTTACGGCCTCAAAACCCCCAGTACGCCGCACGTCCCCACCCGGGTGAAGCGGCCAAACTGCGCAGGCATGCCGCCGACCCTGGTCTTAGAGTCGATGGGATATCATGGGAAATCGTGGGTTGTCAAACAAAACTCAGTAAAAACCCTCGGATTTTCTTGGACTTGGAAAGGTTCTCTTCATCTCTTCTAGATGTCGTCAGGGTCTATTTTCGTTCCCGCAAAGAATAGCGCGAGAACTATTAGAGAACATCCGTACGAATTCTGATGTTCTATTTTCGTACTTGCTCAGGGGGGCATTGTAACAGAATTCGGGCCCGATAGCAGGG
>JBKOUH010000154.1:0-2508 GCA_046723285.1 Pseudomonadota bacterium | reverse complement strand
GTTCCCAAGACCGCAATTCCTTACAGCAGCGATGCCCTGCGTTCGGCGATAGCAGACGGCATGAGCCGCGCCGGAACCGCGACCGCGGTGCGGGCCGAAGGCGCAATGCAGGGCCCCGACTGAACGAAGGCGCCGAGATCTTTATTTCCGGACTAGATCGCCCCAATCGCCCGGTGGATTCGTGCGCACGGTAAACGCGCGTTCGCCGGCGATCTCGCGATAGTGCATGAGCGCCCAGCGCGTGGTCGGGAACGCGAGGTCGGCTTCGGGGATCTCATGCCATTTGAACAGGGAGACTTCGAGGCTCTCGGGCCCGCAGGCGACCTCTTCGCGCAACAGGTGCGCGCGAAAGAACAAATGCACCTGCGAGAGCCGCGGGATGTTGTAGACGGCGAACAGGTCGCCGATCTCGATCTCGGCGCAGGCTTCTTCCAGAGCCTCGCGCCTCGCCCCGTCGACGACCGTCTCGCGCGATTCGAGATAGCCCGCCGGCAGCGTCCAGAAGCCGCGCCGGGGATGGATCGCGCGCCGGCAGAGCACGACGCGGCCATCGTGCTCGATCACCGAGCCGACGACGATCTTGGGATTTTCGTAATGGATGTAGCCGCACTCGGCGCACACCAGGCGCTCGCGGTCGTCGCCGGGCGGGACTTTGTAGACCGAGGGGCCGACGGCCTGGCCGGTCGGACTGCGCCGCGGCTTCGGTCCGGTCGAATCGGGGACTGACATGATGTCAATTTGACCTCGCGGGCCGGGCCTGACAAGACAAGGCCGGTTTCACAGCGAATGGCCGCAAGCACAAAACGGCCGCCCCCGAATGACAACGACGAAGCGCCCCACCATCGCCGAGGAGTTGATCCGGCAATATGTCGGCATCATTCCGCACGTGGCCGAACTCGGCATGGAAACGATGCATGCCGCGCGCGGCATGGCGATCATGAAACTGCCCTATCAGGAGCGCCTCGTCGGCAATCCTGAGACGGGCGTCATCCACGGCGGCGCGGTGACGACGCTCATCGACACGGTGTGCGGCCTTGCCGTCATCACGGCGCCCGACGAGCCCTCGCGCGTGGCGACGCTGGACCTTCGCATCGACTATCTCAGGCCCGCGACGCCGCTGCGCGATCTCTATGCGCGTGCCGAGGTCTACAAGCTGACGCGCCACGTCGCGTTTCTGCGCGCCGAAGCCTACGAAGACGACCCGCGCGACCTCGTCGCCGCGGCCACCGGCACGTTCATGTTCGTCCGGCGCAATGCGGCCCGGAAGGGACTCTCCAAGCCATGAGCGCCGTGCCGCCGACCTTGGCCGATATGGTGCGCACGGCGCGCGAGGCGGGCGACATCAACCGCTTCATCGGCGCTATCCCTTACGCGCGTTTTCTCGGCATCTCGGCCTCGGCCGAGGGCGGCGTTTTGACCGCGCGGCTCGCGAGCTCCGACAAGATCATCGGCAATCCGGCGCTGCCGGCCATTCACGGCGGCGTCGTCGGCGCGTTCCTCGAGACGACCGCGATCCTGCAATTGCTGTGGACGCTCGACAGCATCCGCATCCCGAAGACGATCACGATCACGATCGACTATTTGCGCACGGCCGGGCCGCACGAGACGTTCGCGCGCGCCGAGGTGACGAAGCTCGGCAGCCGCGTCGCCAATGTGCGGGCCTACGCCTGGCAGGCGGACGTCGCCAAGCCCGTCTCCAGCGCCAACGCCAATTTTCTCATCACGCCCGCCCACGAGGAGCCCAATGGCTGAGCGGGCGATCGAGCGGGGCTGGCGGCGCGAGCGCGTGCTCAAGGAAGATTTCTTCAGCCGGGTCGAGATCGGCCGCTGGCCGGAGCGCTGGGGCGACGCGCTCGTCGTCATGCGCGACGTCGGCGCTTCGGTCTGGTGGATCAAGCCGCTTGCGCACATCATGATCCGCAAAGAGGTGCGGGCGCTGCGCCGCCTCACCGAGGCCGGCTATCCGCACGCGCCGCATCTCCTGCATTGGGACGGGCGCTATCTCTGCCGCTCGTGGCACGACGGGCAGGCGCTCAAGACCGCGCAGGTGCGAGACGCCGGCTTCTATCGCGCGGCCTTCGGTATCCTCCGCCGCCTGCACCGCCTCGGCATCGCGCACAACGATCTCGCCAAGGAGCCGAATTGGCTGGTGACGGCCGAGGGTCGGCCATTCCTGATCGATTTCCAGCTCGCCAAAGTCGCGCCGCGGCGCGGCTGGCTGTTCCGCCGCATGGCGCGCGAGGATCTGCGCTATCTTTTGAAGCACAAGCGCAAATACTGTCCCGAGGCGATGACGGCGCGCGAGAAGCGCATCGCGTCGACGCCCGGCATCTTCTCGCGCGTTTGGCGCAAGACCGGGAAGAAGGTCTACAACTTCGTCACGCGCAAGATTTTCGGCTGGGAAGACGCCGAGGGCGAGGGCCACTACAAGCGCTATGCCAAGAAGTAGAGCGGCGCGCCGCGGCCCCTCAGCGCAGGTTCTCGGGGACCTTCAAGCCCTTCTCCGCG
>JBKOUH010000211.1:0-4745 GCA_046723285.1 Pseudomonadota bacterium | reverse complement strand
CTTCAGCTCGACGCGCGAGGCGTGAAACTCGACCATGTGGCGCGGGCATTGGGCGTGCGCTTGGCGCAGCGCGGCCAGGGCGGCCTCGCTGGTGCCGGCGATAATGTGCTTCTGGCCGAGGAAAAAGCGCGCCTCGCATTCCCGTTCCGGCCGTTGCGCGGGATTGGCGGCCGCCGCCGCCATCACCGCCGCTTCGTCGATGCGGCCGAGATAATTGAGCACGAGCGGCTTCGGCCAGCCCTCGCGGAGCTGCGGCAGGCCGCGCGCGAGACCGGCCTGATCGACGGTGCCCGCGCGCGCCTCGGCGACGTAGCGCCAGAGCAGCGAATAGGCGTTGCCGCGGTCGATCTCCTCGGCGGCGCGGAAATCCTCGGCGGCGGCGGCGAAATCGCCGCGATAGAAGTGAATGCGCGCGCGATTTCGGAACGCCAACGGATAGCGCGGATTGAGGCGGACGGCTTCGTCGTAGTCGGCGAACGCACGCGCGAAATCGGCCCTGCGGCTATGCGCCTCGCCGCGGCCGTTCAAAGCCATCACGTCGGCGGGGTCGAGCTTCAGCGCGGCGTCGTAGTCCTTGATCGCGCGCTCGGCGTCGCCCTTCAGCAAATAGGAATTGCCGCGATGGACATACGCCGCAGCGCGCTCATCGGCTTTGAGCTTGCCGGCCGCGACGAGCCGCGAGCAGGCCTCGATGGCTCGGTCCCAATCGCCGGCCGTCACGCGGGCGCAGAGACTCCAGTCGGCGCTTTGTCCGGCCGCCGAACCGGCAAGGGCAGAGGACGCGCCCATCGCTGCAGCAAGCATGATCATCCGGTTCATGCGCCAAATTCTCCTGATTGCCGTGCGGCGGGCGATCCTAGTCCGCGGCCCGCGCTGGTCAATCGCGGGGGACGCGGCGGTAGCGGAGATAGAGACTCGTTCGCCCTTCCACCTTGGCTTTGTGCTCGTAGCGCGTTTCGGGCCAGTCGTTGGGGCGCACGCGCCAATCCTCGGCGCACCGCGCAAGCCACACGAAATCGCGCCGCCGCGCCATCTGCTCGAGTGCCCAGACCTTGTAGACCGCATGATCCGACGCGATGCGGAGTTCGGCCCCGTCGGCCATCGCGCGCGCCAGTGCGTCGAGATTGGCCGGATTGAGGAAGCGGCGCTCGGCGTGCCGCGCCTTCGGCCACGGATCGGGATGCAACAGAAACACACGGTCGAGACAAGCCTCGGGCAGCGCCGCGAGCAGCGGTCGCGCATCCTCGGGATGGATGCGGATGTTCGAAAGCCCGCGCTCGGCGATGTGGCGCAGCAGCGAGGCGACGCCGTTGACGAAAATCTCCGCGGCGAGCAGGCCGGCGTCGGGATTCTGCTCGGCCTGCCACGCGGCGTGCTCGCCCGCGCCGAAGCCGATCTCGAGCCAGAGGCGCACCGGCCGCTTGGGGAACAGCGCCCAGGGATCGAGCGCCTTTCCCGGCTCCAGCGGAATTTGGATCTGCGGCAGCAGCGTTTCGAGCAGCGCCGCGCGGCCTGCGCGCAGCTTACGTCCCAGCCGGCGGCCGTAGTGGCGAAGGCGTTGCGGGGGTGCGGGTTCGGACATTGCGCCGGGACGATAAGCGAAATCGCAAGAATGCGTAGGGGCGGGTTTTGAGCCCGCCCCTGCCGTCGCACGAAAATTTCCGCCGGTTTACGCCGGCGGCACCGCGGAGCGGGCTTGACACCCGCTCCACGAAGGCTCGCCTCATCCGAATGCGCGTTTCAGCTCGGGTACGAGATCGGTGCGCTCCCAAGAGAAGCCGCCGTCGCGCTCGGGCTGGCGGCCGAAATGCCCGTAAGACGCCGTGCGCCGGTAGATCGGCTTGTTGAGCGCGAGGCTGCGGCGGATGTCGGTCGGGCGCAGGCTGAAGATCTGCGGCAGCAGCTGCTGCAGCTTCCGCTCGTCGACCATGGCGGTGCCTTCGGCGTCGACGTAGACCGACATCGGGTCGGCGACGCCGATCGCGTAGGCGACCTGGATCTTGCAGCGCTCGGCGAGGCCCGCGGCGACGACGTTCTTGGCGAGATAGCGCGCGGCGTAGGCGGCCGAGCGATCGACCTTGGTCGGGTCCTTGCCCGAGAAGGCGCCGCCGCCATGCGGCGCGTAGCCGCCATAGGTGTCGACGATGATCTTGCGCCCGGTGAGCCCGCAATCCCCGTCGGGCCCGCCGACCACGAAGCGGCCGGTCGGGTTGACGAGGAAGTCCGAATCCTTCTTCGGCATCCAGCCGTCGGGCAGCGACTTCGTCACGTACGGCTTGATCATCTCCTTGATCATCGCCGAGGTGTAGGGCTTGCCCTTCTTGGTCGCAGCGGCGTGCTGGGTCGAGACCACGACCTTGGTGGCGCCGACCGGGTGGCCGTTCTCGTAGCGCACCGTCACCTGGCTCTTGGCGTCGGGCAGCAGGTCGGGAAGATCGCCCTTGTGCCGCGCGTCCTTCAAATCGCGCAGGATGCGGTGCGCGAAATAGATCGGCGCCGGCATGAACGAGTTCTTCTCGTAGACCTCGGTCTCGGTGCAGGCGAAGCCGAACATCAGGCCCTGGTCGCCGGCGCCTTCCTGGGCGCCGACATTGCCCTTGGCCTTCTTGGCGGTGACGCCGCGGTCGATGTCGGGCGACTGCGCGTGCAGCAGCACCTCGACGTCGGAGCCGGCCCAGCTGAAGCCGTCCTGCTCGTAGCCGATGTCCTTCACCACCTGGCGCGCGACCTCGGCGATGACTTCGCGTTGGACCACGGTGTGCGCTCCGTAGCGTTGCGTTAGCCGCGCCGCGCCGCTCACTTCGCCGGCGATGACGATCTTGTTGGTGGTGGCGAGCGTCTCGCAGGCGACGCGCGAATTGGCCTGGGAATCGTCGGCCACGCCGTGCTTCACGTCGTTGGAGAGAAACGCGTCGAGCACGGCGTCGGAAATCTGGTCGCAAACCTTGTCCGGGTGCCCTTCGGAAACGGATTCGCTGGTGAAGAGATAGCTGCTGCCCCTGGCCACGGTCTTTTCTTCCTCCTGGTGCGCTTCTTGGGAATTGCCCGCGACACCTCGGGGAACACTGAGGCGCGAGCGCGCGGGACCATAGTCGCGCGCTTTAGGCCGGGCAAGCGGCGCATGCGCGCGTCGGCAGACCCTTGCCCAACGGCCCAAACGATACGCGCCCCGGTGGGGCCGGGGCGCGCTTATCCGTGTGGGCCGAGTGGGACGCCGCTTTAGGCGTCTTCGCCGCGGCCCAGCGTCTTGGCGAGGTCGAACACCTTCTTCCTCACGCGCGGGCTCTTGATGCGGTAGTAGGCGCGCACGAGCTCGAGCGTCTCGCGCTTGGCGAGCGTATCGGGCTCATAGTCGGCCGCGGCTTCGGCGAAACCGCCATTGCCGGTGCGCGCGGTGGCCGCGATCTCGGCCGGCATCTCGTCGAAGAAGTACTGGATCGGCACGTCGAGGATTTTGGAGAGCTCGTAGAGCCGGCTCGATCCCACCCGATTGGTGCCGCGTTCGTATTTCTGGACCTGCTGGAAGGTCAGCCCCAAGGCCTGCGCCAGCTTCTCCTGGCTCATGCCGAGCATGGTACGGCGCAAGCGGACACGGGCTCCCACATGCGCATCGACGGGGCGCGGGCGCACCAGCTTGATTCGCGTGGCGCCCCTCCGGCCCTTCGGTCTGCCTCTCATCGCCATAACGCTCTCGACCTTTCCTTGAGTTGAACCCATCCGATTCGACTAGCAACGAGTGTCACGGCAACACGTTCCAGTTGCCGGCCCCGTGCCCCGAATTTTTTGTTTGCTGCGCCTACCATCCTCGCCGCGGCACCATCTTCCGGTTGCCGTGTGCGAGCCCCCGTGCTGTCGTCGCACTCTTCTAATATATTAGATATCTTTTTCAACAACAATCAAATGCTGTTTCGAATTATGCAATTGCATAAACCCTGTTCTGTTTGAAATCCTAGCCGCTTGTCCGCGGGTCATTGTGCAGCGCAAAGTGTCGCAGGTTTGCTGCCGAAGCCAGCGCAAGGCCAAGCAAAAGGAGAACAAGCAGGCTACGGTCTCCCAACCGTGCATAGAAAGTGGGGCGCACGGTAGCGCGCGGCAACTCGGCGTCGAGAATGCCCGTGGTCATGATGGGCATGCGCGCAACGACGACGCCGTAGGCATTTACGACCGCGGTGATTCCGGTGTTGGCGGCGCGCACGAGCGGCAGGCCCTCCTCGACTGCGCGTAAGCGCGCACTCGCGAAATGCTGGTAGGGGCCCGAGGTGAGGCCGAACCAGGCGTCGTTGGTGACGTTCACAAGCCAGCCCGGCCGCGGCCGGCTCGCGACTTCGCCGGGAAAGATCGCCTCGTAGCAGATGAGCGGGCTCGCCGGCGGCGCCGCCGGAACCGTAAGCGTGGCGGGGCCGGGACCCGCGCTGTAATCGCCGGCGCCATGGGCGATCTTCTCGACGCCAAGGCTCCGGAGCAGCCAGCGTAGCGGCACATATTCGCCGAACGGCACCAGATGATGCTTGTCGTAGGTGGCGCGCACCGCGCCGTCCGGCCCAATCACGTGCACGCTGTTGAACCATTGCCGCTGCTGGTCGCGGATGGCGCCGAGCACGAGCGCGCCGTTGGGCGGTATCGCCGTCAGGATGCGCTCGAGGCGCTCGCCCACGATGCGCGCGGCGGGATAATCGCTGACGAAGCGATAATCGATCGCCGTCTCCGGCCAGACCACATGCGTGATGCGCTCGAAACCCGGATGG
>JBKOUH010000191.1:0-7365 GCA_046723285.1 Pseudomonadota bacterium | reverse complement strand
TTCAACTACTTCGTCGAGAATCAGTATTTCGTGGCGCTGCTCAACAGCGAGAACTTGCACCGCGCGCGCCACATCCGCCTTTCGCCGCGCGTCACGTCGATCAACAGCCCGGTCATCGGCATATTGGAGCGCGTGTTGAAGCGCGGCCGCCGTGCCGGCGTCTGCCGCGGCGGCGTCGATGCGGTCCAGCTCTACATTTCCATCGCCGGCGTCGCCTATTTCTACTTCTCCAACATCCACACGCTCTCGACGATCTTCGCGCGCGATCTCAATTCGCGCGCGGCGCTCGCCGAGCGCGAGCGCCACGTCACCGACGTGATCCTCGGCTATCTCCGGCCCGGAGGCGGCCGATGACGGGCCTCCGCTGGAGCGACATTCCCGAGCCGGTGCTGGCGCTCTTGCGCCGCGGCACGGTGATTCCGGCGCATCCGCTCGCGCTCGATGCGGAGCGGCGGTTCGATCGCGAATCGCAGAAGGCGCTCGCGCGCTATTACATCGACGCCGGCTCCGGCGGCCTCGCCGTCGGCGTGCACGCGACGCAGTTCCGGATCCGCGAGGCCGGTCTCTATCGGCCCGTGCTGGAGCTCGCGGCCGCGACGGCGAAGACCTGGACCGAGGAGCCGCTCATCCTCGTCGCCGGCGCCGTCGGCAAGACCGCGCAAGCGGTGGACGAAGCCGCGACCGCGCGCGCGCTCGGCTATCACGCGGTGCTGCTCGGCCTGGGCGCGATGAAAGGTGCCGGCGAAGACGACCTCGTCGCGCATTGCACGGCCGTCGCCGCCGAGATGCCGCTGATCGGCTTCTATCTCCAGACCGCGGTCGGCGGCATTCCGCTTTCGCGCGAGTTCTGGACGCGCTTCGCCGCGATCGAGAACGTGATCGCGATCAAGGTCGCGCCGTTCAATCGCTATCGTACGCTCGACGTGGCGTTTGGCGTCGTCGCCGCCAAGGCCGAGCAGCGCGTCACGCTCTACACCGGCAACGACGATCACATCCTGCTCGATCTCGTAACACCGCTCGCGGTGCGCGCCAACGGGCGGGAAACGCTGCTGCGCTTCCGCGGCGGCTTGCTCGGCCATTGGAGCGTCTGGACCGCGGCCGCCGTGCAGGTGCTGCGGCATGCGCAGAAGGCCGTCGCCGAGGACGCGATTCCGCCCGGACTGCTCGCGCTCGACAGCTTCATCACCGACTGCAACAGCGTGATCTTCGACGTCGCCAACGATTTCGCCGGCTGTATACCCGGCTGCCACGAAGTGCTGCGCCGGCAGGGGCTCATGCGCGCCAATCTCTGCCTCGATCCCGAGGAAGTGCTGAGCCCCGGCCAGGCCGAGGGCATCGACCGGCTCTACGCCACCTATCCCGAATTGACCGACGACGCCTTCGTCGCCGCCAACCTCGCGCGCTGGCGGGCCTGAGCGAGAGGAAAAAAGGAGAAACGTCCATGGCGCAAAAGCGGCTCGGAATCATCATGCACGGCGTCACCGGGCGCATGGGCACGAACCAGCATCTGATCCGCTCGATCATGGCCATCCGCGCGCAAGGCGGCGTGGCGCTCGCCAATGGCGACCGCGTGATGCCCGATCCGCTCCTGGTCGGTCGCGACGCTGCGAAAGTGGGGGCGCTCGCCCGCCAGCACGGACTCGAGCGGTGGACGACGGATCTCCACGCCGCGCTCGAAAACCCCAACGACGAACTGTTTTTCGACGCAGCGTCGACGCAGCTCCGCGCCGAGTTGCTGACCCGCGCGATCGGCGCCGGCAAGCATATCTATTGCGAAAAGCCGGTGGCCGATTCGCTGGCGAAGGCGGTCGCCGTCGCGAAGAAGGCCAAGGCGGCCGGCATCAAGCACGGCGTGGTGCAGGACAAGCTGTTCCTGCCCGGATTGCTGAAGCTCAAGATGCTGCGCGACTCGGGCTTCTTCGGCCGCATGCTCTCGGTGCGCGGCGAGTTCGGCTACTGGGTGTTCGAGGGCGATTGGCAGCCGGCGCAGCGGCCGTCGTGGAACTACAAGAAGGCCGAAGGCGGCGGCATCATCCTCGATATGCTGTGCCACTGGCGCTACGTGCTCGACAACCTCTTCGGCGAAGTGAAGGCGGTAAGCTGCTTGGGCGCCGTCCACATTCCCAAGCGCTGGGACGAGCGCGGCAAGAAATACGCGGCCGACGCCGACGACGCCTGCTACGCGACGTTCCAGCTCGCCGATGGCGTGATCGCGCAGATCAACAGCTCGTGGACGACGCGCGTGCGCCGCGACGACCTCGTCACGTTCCATGTCGACGGCACGCTGGGCTCGGCGGTGGCCGGGCTTCAATCCTGCCGCGTGCAGGCGCGCGTGAACACGCCGCGGCCGGTGTGGAATCCCGACGTCAAGCAGACCATCAACTTCTTCGACGGCTGGCAGGAGGTGCCCGACAATCAGGCCTTCGACAACGGCTTCAAGTTCGAGTGGGAGATGTTCATCCGGCACATCTACGACAACGCGCCGTTCAAGTGGAACCTCGTCGAAGGCGCCAAGGGCGTGCAGCTCGCCGAGCTCGCATTGAAGAGCTGGAAAGAACGGCGCTGGATCGACGTCCCGGCGCTGGAGATCTAGCGATGCCGACGATCCGCCTGCCCGCGAAGGGCGGCCGCGTCGAGGACTACGCGACGAAGCCGCCGAAGAAATTTCCGAAAGCCATGAAGCCGTTCAATCGCGTGGCCTATGCCGCCGCGCATGTCGTGGCCGATCCGCGCGCCGACAACGATCCGTGGCTCACGTCGGCGATCGATTGGGAAGCGACTCTGAAATTCCGCCGCCATCTTTGGTCGCTGGGCCTCGGCGTGGCCGAGGCGATGGATACGGCGCAGCGCGGCATGGGACTCGATTGGCCGACAAGCGTCGAGCTCATCAAGCGGAGCGTGGCGCTGGCCAAGGCGGAGGGCGGCGTGGTCGCGTCCGGCGCCGGCACTGATCATCTGGCGCCGTCGCCGTCGCTCACGATTGCGGATGTGATCGCCGCCTACGAGGAGCAATGCGCAGCGGTGGAGAAGGCCGGCGGGCGCATCATCCTGATGGCATCGCGGGCACTTGCGGACTGCGCAAAATCGCCCGACGATTACACGAAGGTCTACGGTCGCATCCTGGGCCAAGTGAAGGAGCCGGTGCTGATCCACTGGCTCGGCGAGATGTTCGATCCGGCGCTCGAAGGCTATTGGGGCGACAAGGATCACTGGAAGGCGATGGAGGTGTGCCTCGGCATCCTCAAGGCCAACGCCGCCAAGGTCGACGGCATCAAGATCTCGCTGCTCGACAAGGACAAGGAGATCGCGATGCGCCGCCGCCTGCCCAAAGGCGTGCGCATGTATACTGGCGACGACTTCAATTACGCCGAACTCATCGCCGGCGACGCCGAGGGCCACTCGGATGCGCTGCTCGGCATCTTCGATGCCATCGCGCCGGCCGCTTCGGCGGCGCTCGGTGAATTGGCGCGCGGCGCCGATAAGAACTTCCACGACATTCTGGCGCCGACGGTTCCGCTTTCGCGCCACATCTTCAAGGCGCCGACGCGGTTCTACAAAACCGGCGTCGTCTTCATGGCCTACCTGAACGGCCTGCAGGATCATTTCATCATGGTCGGCGGCCAACAGAGCGCGCGTTCGCTCTTGCACCTCGCCGAGCTCTTCCGCCTTGCCGACGCGGCCGGGCTTCTTGCCGATCCCGACGAGGCTTGCGCGCGGATGCGCCGTGTCTTGGCCGTGCACGGCATGGTCAATTGATGCGCGATCTCGCGGCGCATCCCGGGCTGCTCTCGCTCAACACGGCGACGGTGCGCGAGCGCTGGACGCTCGAGGAGATCATCGAAGGCTGCGTGCGCCACGGCATCCGCCGCATCTCGCCCTGGCGCGACCAGGTGGCCAAATGCAGCTTGGCCAAGGCCGCGAAGCTCATCCGCACGCACGGTCTGAGGCTCAGCGGTTATTGCCGCGGCGGCATGTTTCCGACCGCGGACGAAGCGGGGCGCGAGCGCGCGCGCGACGACAATCGCCGCGCGCTCGACGAGGCGCTGACGGTCGGCGCCGAATGCCTTGTGCTCGTCGTCGGCGGCCTGCCGCAGGGCTCGAAAGATTTGGCCGGCGCGCGCATGCAGGTGGAGGAGGGCATCGCCTGGCTCCTCGAACAGGCGCGCGTCGCCGGCATGAAGCTCGCAATCGAGCCGCTGCATCCGATGTATGCCGCCGACCGCGCCTGCGTGAACACGCTCGCTCAGGCCAACGACATGTGCGATCGGCTCGGGGACGGCGTCGGCGTCGCCGTCGACGTCTATCACGTCTGGTGGGACCCGGCGCTCGAAGCCGAAATCGCGCGCGCCGGCCGGGCAGGGCGCATCTACGCGTTCCACGTCTGCGATTGGCTGGTGCCGACGACCGACCTCTTACTCGATCGCGGCATGATGGGCGACGGCGTCATCGATCTGCCGCGCATCCGCGGCTGGGTCGAGGCGGCGGGCTACAAGGGCGCGGTCGAGGTCGAAATCTTCTCCGCCGCCAATTGGTGGAAGCGCGATCCCGACGAGGTGCTCGCGGTGGTGAAGGAGCGATATCGCACCGTGTGTTGAGGCCCCTGCACCGATGGCCTTCTGGGCGGCGTCTTAATGTCCGGTTTATGCTGTACGCGTTTCTGCGTATAAATGCGGGTCGCAAGGGAGACGAGAGTGTGATGTCGATGCCGAAGGTTTTTCCGAACATCGCTGCGGCGCTTCTGGTCGGGGCCATTTCGCAACCGGCCTCCGCCAGGACTTCGGATATGGGCCGGACGAATGATACCTCATCACCCGGGCGGCGCCAGCATCTGCGATGTGGTGCTGACGAACCAGCCGATCCCGGAGCAGGCATCATGGCGCGCCCTCGTACGCGGCGGCCCGCGCGCGCTTGGCGCGGCGCGTGCTGAGCCTGCCGATGCATCCTTATCTCGACGACGCGACCATCGAGCGCATCGCCAAGCTCGTGCGCGCCGCGACGTAGCGCGGATGCGGCCTGAACAGGGGCCAATGGCGGGCGCACCGCGCCGGCGCGTCGCCTTCGTCCTGCCCTCGTTCGCCGGCGGCGGCGCCGAGCGCGTGCTGCTGACGCTCGCAGCGGCGCTCGATCCCGTCGATTTCGTCGCGGAGATCATCGTGATCGATGGAACGGGACCGTGGCGCAGCCTGGTTCCGGACCGGATTCCGGTCACCGATCTCGGCCGGAAGCGCATCCGCGGCGCACTGCTGCCGCTCGCGCGCGCACTCCGGCGCAGCCGCGCCGAGATCGCGGTCTCGACGATCGGCGCGCTCAATCTCGCGCTGCTGGCGTTGAAACCGTTGCTGCCGGCGGGTCTGCGCCTCGTCGTGCGCGAGGCCAACACCCCGCATCGGCACGCTCGGGGCGGCGCAGGCGCGCGCTTCTACCGCTGGGCCTATCCGCGGCTTTATCGCCGCGCCGCCCGCGTGATCGTGCCCGCCTCCTATCTCGTGCGCGAGCTGGCCGAGGATTTCGGCGTGCCGCGCGAGAAGATCGCGGTCCTCCACAACCCCGTCAACGCGGCCGCGCTCACCGCCGCGGCCAAGCCGCCGATCCGCGCGCCCGGCGCTGGTCCGCGCTTCGTCGCCATCGGCCGGCTCACGCACCAGAAGGGCTTCGATCGCCTGCTCGATATGATGGCGGCCGGGCCGCGCGACGCGCATCTCATAATTCTCGGCGATGGACCCGATCGCGCCGTGCTCGAAGCACGGCGACATGCGCTGAAGCTCGCGGAGCGCGTCGCGATGCCGGGCTTTGCCGGCGATGCCGCGCGCCACGTCGCCGGCGCCGATGCGCTGCTGCTGCCGTCGCGCTGGGAGGGGCTGCCCAATGTCGCGCTGGAAGCGCTGGCGCTCGGCGTGCCGGTGATCGCCACGCCCGAGGCCGGCGGCATCGGCGAGATTGCGGCGCTCGCCCCGGCCGGCGCCGTGACGCTGGCAATGGCCGGCGACGAATTCGTAGCGGCGATGGCTCGCGTGACGCCTAGCCCAACCGGAACCGAACGGCCATCGCTGCTGCCCAAGAATTTCGAGCTCCCGCACGCTGTCGCACGTTTTGCCGAGCTGCTGAAATCATAGGGGCGGGCCTCGAACCAGCCCTCGACGCCTCCGATGCGAGCCGCACGGCATCCGCCGCGCGGCTTTTTCTTTTGCGGCGGGATCGGCTAGCTTCCTCGCCCGACGCGGGGGATAGGATGGAATACCGCAGGCTCGGCCATTCGGGGCTGAAGACGTCGCCGCTGTGGCTCGGCACGATGATGTTCGGCGACCGCACTGACGAGGCGGAAGCCGGCCGCATCATCGCCGCGGCGCGCGAGGCCGGAGTCAACGCGATCGACACCGCCGACCAGTACGCGAAGGGTGCCTCCGAGCGCATCATCGGCAAGCTCATCGCCGGCGAGCGGCATCGCTGGATCGTCGCGACCAAGCTCGGCAATGTGATGCACGACGAACTCATGGAACGCGGGCTCTCGCGCCGCTGGATGCTGAAGGCCTGCGACGACAGCCTGAAGCGCCTCGGCACCGACTACGTCGACATCTACTATCTCCACCGCGAGGACCCCGATACGCCGCTCGAGGAAACCGTGGACGCGCTGGGGCGCCTCCATGCCGCCGGCAAGATCCGCTATTCGGGCGTCTCCAATTTCCGCGCCTGGCGGATCGCGCGGCTCGTTGAGCTCTGCAGCGAGGCGGGCGTGCCCCGGCCCATCATCTGCCAGCCCTACTACAATGCGATGAATCGCATGCCCGAAGTCGAGGTGCTGCCCTGCTGCGCGCACTACGGCCTCGCCGTCGTGCCTTATAGCCCGCTCGCGCGCGGCGTGCTCACCGGCAAATATCCGCCGGGCACTGCGCCGCCAGCCGAGTCGCGCGCCGGGCGCCAGGACAAGCGCATGCTGCAGACCGAGTTCCGCCCGGAATCGCTGGTCATGGCGCAGCAAATCAAGGCCCATGCCGAGCGCCGCGGCATGACGGCCGGGCAATTCGCGACGCTCTGGGTGCTCAACAACAGGATGGTCGCCGGCGTCATCGGCGGGCCGCGCACGCTCGCGCAGTGGCGGGAATATGCCGGCGCGCTCGCGCACGAATTCACCGCCGAGGACGAGGCCCTCATCGACAAGCTCGTGCCGATCGGCCACCCCTCGACGCCGGGCTACTCGGATCCGCAATATCCGATCGAGGGAAGGGTGGCGGCTGCGCGGTAGTGTTGGGTGAGTGTCGAAATCTATTGTCGTCCCCGCGAAAGCGCAGGACTGTCCGGGGAAGTTAGGCATAGCAGAACTCGAGCTGGTTGGGGTGAAGCCGCGGTTTCGGCTTGGAGGGGTTGACC
>JBKOUH010000530.1:0-4107 GCA_046723285.1 Pseudomonadota bacterium | reverse complement strand
CGCGTACTCCGCGCCGCCGCGAATACGACACCGAATTGGCCAAGAATTTGTAAATCGGGGGTTGTGGAGGGGCGGCAAAATTGCACAGAACCGAGGCCGCTCGGCCTCTCTGGCTGGCCCGGGTGCAAGAGGCTAAGTTGGCGGAATGGTGAGAAAAGTCGGCAGGACGTTAACGCTTCTCGGCCGCCCCGCGCAGCTGCCCGAATCGCCGGATAAGGCCCGGCTCGAAGTCGTGCCCAATCCCCATCGCGGCACGGCCTATCTCGTGCGCTTCACCTGCCCCGAATTCACGGTGCTTTGCCCCATCACCGGCCAGCCTGATTTTGCCCATCTCGTCCTCGACTACGTGCCGCGCGCGAAGCTGGTCGAGAGCAAGAGCCTGAAGCTCTATCTCTCTTCGTTCCGCAATCAGGGGGCGTTCCACGAGGATTGCACGCTGGCGATCGCCAAGAGGCTTGAGCGCTTGCTCAAGCCGCGGTGGCTTCGGATCGGCGGCTATTGGTTTCCGCGCGGTGGCATGCCGATCGACGTCTTCTACCAATCCGGCCCCCCGCTGCGGGGCCTCTGGCTGCCCGAGCAGGGCGTCTCCCCGTATCGCGGGCGAGGCTGAACATCGGATGCGTGCATCGGTTCCATCCGGTCCAAAACAAAATGTCGCCCCCGCGAAAGCGGGGGCCCATGCCGACACGCGCGATGCGCCTGCCGACCGGATTGGCCGCGCGAGCGATGGGTCCCCGCTTTCGCGGGGACGACAGGAAAAGAACATCTCGGGAGACCGCCTCGATGCCAAAGAGGCGATCGAGCGCAAGGCGAGAGAACTCGGCTTCGATACCGTCGGCTTCACGAGCGCCGTGCTGCCGCCCGAGATCGCTTCGCGCCTCGCCGACTATCTCGGCCGCGGCTTCCACGGCGCCATGGAGTGGATGGCGACGACGAGCGCGCGGCGCGGCTCACCCGCCGCGATGTGGCCGGCGGCCAAGAGCGCGATCATGCTCGGCGTCAACTACGGGCCGGCCGATCCGGCGCTCGATCTCGTCGAGCGGCGCGAGCGCGCCAACGTCTCGGTCTATGCCCGCAACGCCGACTATCACGACACGATCAAGAAGCGCCTTAAGGCGCTGGCGCGCTGGATCGCCGAAGAATTCGGCGGCGACGTGAAGGTTTTCGTCGACACGGCGCCGCTGATGGAAAAGCCGCTCGCCGAGCGCGCGGGCATCGGCTGGCAGGGCAAGCACACCAACCTCGTCTCGCGCGAATTCGGCTCCTGGCTGTTCCTCGCCGCGATCCTGACGACGCTCGATCTCGCGCCCGACGCGCCCGAAACCGATCATTGCGGCTCGTGCGGGCGCTGTCTCGAAGTCTGCCCGACCGAGGCGTTCCCGGCGCCCTATCAGCTCGATGCCAGGCGCTGCATTTCGTATCTGACGATAGAGCTGAAAGGCCACATCCCGCGCGAGTTCCGCGCCGCGATCGGCAACCGCGTCTATGGCTGCGACGATTGCTTGGCGGTATGCCCCTGGAACAAGTTCGCGCAGGCGACCAAGGATTACGCGTTCATTCCTCGGCTGGAGCTCACGCGCCCCAAGCTCATCGACTACGTGGCGCTCGACGATGAGGCGTTCCGCAAGGTGTTCCGCGCCTCACCGATCAAGCGCATCGGCCGCGACCGCTTCCTGCGCAATATCCTGATCGCGATCGGCAATTCCGGCGACCGCGCGCTCGCGGAGGAAGCCGAGCGCCGCCTCGGCGACGCCGCGCCCATCGTCCGCGCCGCCGCGATCTGGGCCCTCTCGCGCCTGCTGCCGCCCGAAGACTTCGCCGCGCTGGCCGTCGAGCACGCGCCGCGCGAAGCGGACGGCGAGGTGCGCGCGGAGTGGTCGGCGGCCTAAGCCGGGCTACATCCGCTTCGCCACCTCTTCGAGCATCACCTCGGTGGCACCGCCGCCGATGGATTGGACCCGGGCATCGCGGTACATGCGCTCGATGGCGCTCTCGCGCATGAAGGCCATGCCGCCGTGGAGCTGGCCGCAGACATACATGCACTCGTTGACGAACTCGCCCATATAGGCCTTCACCATCGAGACCTCTTTCACGCAGTCGATCCCCTGCGCGTCGAGGAAGGCCGTGTGGTAGACGAGCGAGCGGCCCGCCTCGAGCTTCATCGCCAAGGTCGCGAGCTTGTTGCGCACCACCTGCTTGTCCCAAAGCACGCCGCCGAAGGCTTTCCGCTGCTTGACCCACTCGAGCGTGATCTCGATCGCGCGCGCGCATTCGCCCGAGGTGCCGGCGCCGGCGACCATGCGCTCGTTCTGGAAGTTGCTCATGATGGCGTAGAAGCCCTTGTTCTCCTCGCCCAGGAGATTCTCCGCCGGGATCTCGCAATCCTCGAACACGAGCTCGGCCGTGTCGGAGCAGCGCCAGCCCATCTTGTCGAGCTGCTGGGCCACCTTGAAGCCCTTGGCGCCCTTCTCGACGATGAACATCGAGATGCCGCGCGAGCCCTTGGCCTCGGGGTCCGTGCGCGCCGCCACGAAATAGACGTCGGCGAGCACGCCGTTGGTGATGAACATCTTGGAGCCGTTCAGCACCCACTTGTCGTTGCCCTTCCGCCGCGCGCGGGTCTTCAGCGCCGCCACATCGGAGCCGCCGTCGGGCTCGGTCACCGCCACGGCGGTGATGATCTCGCCCGAAACGATCTTCGGCATCAGGCGGTCCTTCTGTTCGGCCGTCCCGTAGCGCGCGAGGTGCGGCGAAGCCATCTCGGCATGAACGGAAGCGCCGACCGAGACGCCGGCATAGCCGCTCTTGGCCAGCTCTTCCCACAGCACGACCGAGGCGACCGCGTCGAGCGCGCTGCCGCCGTATTTCTCGGGATAGCGCAGGCCGAAGAAGCCGAGCGCGCCCATCTTGCGGTAGACCTCGCGCGGCACCGCGCCCTGCTTCTCCCAGGCGTCGCCGTGCGGGCGGATTTCTTCTTCGACGAAGCGCCGCGCCTGGTCGCGCAGCATGCGATGCTCGTCGGTGACGAAAGCAGGGTCGCGCGAAGTCATCGGTCCTCCCCAGGAATCTGGCCTCTGGGCTTCGGGATCACTCTGTCCGTCCGCCGACCCCTACGCAACCCTTTGGCGCCCCGGTCGTTGATGCCGCGCGAAGTCCTAGCAATGCCGTCTTTCACCGGTTAATTTCCGGCCGATGTTCGGCCTCTTCAAGCACAAGTCCAAGGAGACGATCGAGGAATACCGTGAAGCCGGGGAGAACCTCGGCGTCTTCACGCTGACCCTCGTCAACGTCGAGGACCCGTTCGATCCGGACCCGCTCTGGGACCGGCGCTACGGCGGCAATCCCAAGATCGCCGAGCAGCGCACCGGCGACAGCGACTTCCGGCTCCAAGCGGCGCTCGACGGCTGCCGCGACATCAAGCATGTGCGCGACGCCGAGGGGCGCTTCCGCGAGACGACGCCGGTCTTCACCGACGTCGTGGTCTGGCTGCCCGAGGCCAAATGGCGCGCCGACGCCAAGCGCCGCGGCCAGCGCCTGGAGGCGCTCGCCACCAACTTCGCCCAGCTCCACCAGTCGAAGTTCCGCCGCTCGCTGCCGCACGACCGCGAGCCGATGTACACGATCATGCCCGACCCGGGCCTGGAGCAGAATTCGGTCGCCTTCCAGTTCGGCTTCGGCGTTTACGTGCCCGGTCCCGACGACGAGATGCTCGGCACCATCGCCTTGAAGCGCGCCAAGGACGCCGAGCCGGTCAAGTTCGAGGAGTGGTCGTTCTGGAAGGGAGGCGCGCAGGTCAAGCGCCCGATCGGCGTCTATGCCGGCCAGGGTTCGATCCTGGTGACGCCCGACGCCTCCGGCCCGGTGCGGGCGCCGCTCTGGTTCGCCAATCGCGACGGCAATGTCTCGCTCAACCTCTCCGCCGCCGACGCCGAGCGGGTCTATTCCGATAACGAGAACGTCCGCGTCGCCGAGCAGGTGACGCCCAAGCGCGACAGCGAGCCGTTCCAATGGGTGCTCAAGGATTCGCGCGGCGGCGAGAACGGCGCGGACACGCTCGTCGTCGAGGTGAAGTTCGTTTCCGAGCCGGCCACGCGGCGCGCCTTCAAC
>JBKOUH010000491.1:0-5935 GCA_046723285.1 Pseudomonadota bacterium | reverse complement strand
GAGCCGCTCTGGAAGCGCCTCACCTCGGCCGCGTTCTATCGCATGCTCGGCGTGCTGGTCGACATCTCGATCCCGCGCGATACCGGCGATTTCCGCCTGATCTCGCGCCGCGTCGTCGATGCGCTGCTGGCGATGCCGGAGACGCACCGCTATTTGCGCGGCCTCGTGAGCTGGGTCGGCATGCGCCAGGAACCGATCGAATATCTGCGCCCGCCGCGCCACGCCGGGCGCACCAAGTTCACGCCCGGCAAGCTGATCGGGCTCGCGTTCGACGCGGTCAGCGCGTTCTCGATCCGCCCGCTGCGCCTTGCCTCCTATCTGGGGCTCATCGCCGGCGTGGGCGCGCTCTTGCTGCTGATCTACGTCCTCTGGAGCTGGCTCTCCGGCGTCGCGATCGAAGGCTGGACGTCGCTGATGCTCGTCGTGCTGCTGCTCAACAGCGCGCAGCTCATCGTGATCGGCATCATGGGCGAGTATCTCGGGCGTACTTACTTGGAAACGAAGCGCCGCCCGCTGTTCGTCATCGACCGCGTGCTGCGCGACGGGGGAAACGAGGCAACGGCGAATTCCTTGCCGCGCCCATAGCGGTGAAGTGGACGACATCCCGCGTGCGTTCAAGCCATGAAATCGGGGCCGGCTCCGCTCGAAACTGAAACCGAAAACGACGCGAGTGCGCCGCTGCGCCGGTCGGCCTTTGCGAGCCTGGCCGTCATCGCCGCCGTCTGGATCTACACCGCGTTCGCACTGCGGCCGCTGTTCTCCGACGGGTTTCTCTATTTCCTGCGCATCCTCGAGTTCGAGACGTTCTGGCTCGAGGCGCCGGCGCGCCGGACCGTCGAGCTCGTGCGCCAGGTGCCGCTGCTGGCGGCGCTGAAGCTCGGCGTCGGCGACGTCGGCGCGCTCACGGTCGTCTTCGGCCTCAGCCTCGCGCTGGTGCCGCTGGCGCTGACGGCGCTCTGCTGGCCGGCGCTGCCGCGCCCGCGGAAAATCCTGTTCGCGTTTCCGCTGCTGCACTATCTCGCCGGCACGCTCGGCTCTGCGTTCGCGGCGATCAACGAGGGTGCCACCGCCGCCGCTTGGTTCTGGCTGCTGCTCCTGATGCTGCTATTCCGGCCGGCGCGCGGCGCCGCGCTGGCGGTGACGGCGCTGCTGGCGCTCGGCACGGTGCTGCTGCACGAGGGCATGGTGCTGCTGGCGCCGGTGCTGGCGGCCGTGGCACTCTGGCGCCGGCGCCATGAGACGCAGCGCGGCGCGCGCCTTGCCTTCGCCGCGCTCGCGATCTGGTTCGCGCTCGTCGTGGCGGCGCAGGCGGATTTTCTGCTCGATCCCTCGCATCCGGCCAATCGCGCGGCCTATTTCACCGAGCTGTTCTCGCTGTGGTGGCTCTACGGTCTCTGGGGCACCATCAACTTGCCGGCACTGTTCGGCATCGCGGGCCTCGGCCTGCTGCTGCTCGCGTGGCTCGCGGCCTTGTGGCGCAACGGCGCGCTGCGCTCGCGATTATGGCTGATCGTGTGGATCGCATTCGCGGCGGCGTGCATCGCCGCGGTGATCGATGCCGCCCTGTCGGATGCGATGTTCGCGGCCCAGGCCGAGCTCAACGCGCGCAATCATCCGATCCTGATCTCGCTGCCGCTGGCGCTGATCGCGTTCTACGCGGCGGCGAAGCCGGAGGCGGCCCGCCTGCTGCCGTTCCGCCACGCCTACGCGCTCTGCCTGGGTCTGGCGGCGGCGGGGACGCTTTGGCACATCGAGGCGACGCGGCGCTGGTCCGATTACCTTGCCGTCTTCCGCGAGACGCTGCGCCAAAACCGCGGCCTCGTCGCCTGGGAGGACGCCGCCGCCAAGCTTGCGCCGGCTGAGCGTCGTTTGTTCGAGGGCATGTCGCATTTCTGGATCGAGCCCTCGATGAGCATCGTGCTGGCGCCGGGCGGCAGAGTTGCCGCCATCATCGCCGCGCGCCGCGCCGCGGGCTGGTATCCGTTCGACGCGACCAAGCCCGAGCAATTGCCGCATTCGCGCTTCTGGAATTACGACGAATATCTCGCCGCGCTTCGACCGGCGCGATGATCCGCGCTACGAGCGGCGCCTGAGGTTCAGCGGCAGCGCCTTCACGAGGCGGCCGAAGAAGGCCTGCGGCTCGGAGGGCGGGCGGTAGCGGCGCTGCTGCTCGGCCGCGCGCACGCAGCCGGCGACGGCCGCATGCAGCGTCGTCCAGGTGGGGCTGGCGCCCCACGAATCGAGGAAGCAGCGGTCGTAGATCGCAAGCTGCTCCTTGAACGAGCAGCCGAACGAGCTGCGGTCGGCGCGTGCGGCGGTGAGGATCACGCGGTTGTCGGTGGTGAGCGCGGGGCGCAGGAACGTGCCCGAGTGGCAGGCGGACACCACGACGACGGTCGGGCGCTTGCCGCAGACGCGGTCGAGCAGGCGCGCGAGATACTCGGGCGGCAGCAGCGAGCGATGCCGCGCCATGTAGAGCCCGCCCTCGTCGCCGTGCGAGGTGAAATAGAAGAGGCAGGCGTCGCCGCGCGCCATGCGGTGCTCGAGCGCCACGCGCCGGATGTCCTGCCAGGTGGCGTCGTGCTTGCCGCCGGCGCTCAGCGGCTGCGAGGTGAACTTCTCGGCGACGATGCCGTAGCGCTGCTTGAAGAGCGCCGCGAGCCGGTCGACGGCATTGTCGAACACCGGCTCCGAGCGGTCGGCGGCGATCAGGAACACGTGCCACGCGCGCGGCGCCTCCGCGCGGGCGGAGGCGTCGAGGGCGGCGAACAATACAAAGGCGAGCGCGAGTCTCGACATGATCACCATAAGAGGCGGCGATTCGGGCGGGACGACGGCACTTTTCTCTCGCCCTGGGGCGACGGCGACTACTGATCCAGCTTCGCCAACTCCCTTCGCATCAGCTTGCCCGTGCTCGTCATCGGCAGCGACGGCACGAAGCTCACGGCGCGCGGGATTTTGTAGGCGGCGAGCTCCTTGCGGCAAAAATCGAGCAGGTCTTTCTCGGTCGCGGCCGTTCCGGGCTTCAGCACGACATAGGCCTTCGCGAGCTCGCCCTTCAACTTGTCGGGGATGCGGCCCACGGCGGACATGGCCACGGCCGGGTGCGCGGCGAGCACGCGCTCGATCTCGGCCGGGAACACCTTGAAGCCGGCGGAGTTGATCATGTCCTTCTTGCGATCGACGATCCACACATAGCCCTGCTCGTCCATCTTCGCGAGGTCGCCGGTGTGGAGCCAGCCGTCGGGCTCGATCGTCTCCTGGGTCGCTTTCTCGTTGCCGAAATAACCCTGCATCACGATCGGGCCTTTCACCATCAGCTCGCCGACCTCGCCGGGCGGCATCGTCTTCTTCGCGTCCTCGCTGTCGGCGATCTTGACCGAGACGTAGGGCAGCGCGACTCCGATCGAGCCGAGCCGATTCTCGGCGTACCACGCATGCGTCGTGCCGAGGCCGGCCAGCTCGGTCATGCCCCAAAGATCGAGCAGCGGGCAGCCGAATTTCTTCTCGACCTCCTGGCCCTTGGCGATCGGCATGGTCTGGCCGCCGACCGTGCAGCGCGTGAGCGAACCCAAATCGTATTTGCTGAGCTCGGGATGCGCCAACAGCATCATGTAGGCGGTCGGCACGCCCTCGAACATCGTGGCGCGGTGCTCCTGGATCGCCTCGAGCACGGCGATCTCCTCGAAGCGGCGAATCAGCGCGAGCGTGCCGCCGTAGAAGAAGCAGCCGTTCATCACGACGTTGCCGTAGACATGCGCGCAGGGGAGCGCCGTCACAACGGTGTCGCTCTCGGTGCGCCGGTGCATGACCGCGGTGAGCGCCGTGTTCATCAGCACATTGCGGTGCGAGAGCATGGCGCCCTTGGGATGCCCGGTCGTGCCCGACGTGTAGCAGATGGTCGAGAGCGCATCGGTCTCGACGTTGGGCGATTTGAACGTGTCCTTGCCCTTGCCGGTCATGTCCTCGAACGACTTGGCGCCGGCCTGGGTCTCCGCGCCGAACAGGATCACGTGCTCGAGCGGCGTGTCCTTCTTGATGTCGAGCAGGGCCTGGCCCTTGTCGGCCGCGGCGATGATCGCGCGCGCGCCGCAATCGCGCGCGACGTAGCCGACCTCGGCCGGCGTCAGCATCACGTTCAGCGGATTGGCGACGGCGCCGGTCTTCAGGATGCCGTAGTACGAGACGATCCACTCCCAGCAATTGCCGGAATAGAGCGTCACGCGGTCGCCCGGCTTGATGCCCTGCGCCTTCAGCGCATTGGCGAGGCGGCAAGCGAGCGCGTCGATCTCGCCGAAGCTGAACCAGCGCCCCTCGAAGATGACCGCCGGCTTGCTGCCGAAGCGCTCCGCCGCGACGCTGGTCACCTGCGTCAAATTCTTGAGCATCCGGAATCCTCCCCGCGGCGGTCCCGCACTCGCCGGGCCGCCTGCGTTAGAATAACTCTAGCATGGGAAGAAAGCGGCACAACGCCCTGTTCCGCCGAGACGAATGGGCCGGACCCATGCGCATTGACGCTGCCCCGCCCGGAGCCTTAGGCTCGCTTGCGAAATAAGCAATTTATGCCGCCCCGGCGGGGCCGGTGCCACGCACCAAGGGCGGCTTTTGGGAGGAGGCAATGAAGAAATCCGCATTGTTACTCGGCGTCTGCGCGTTGGCACTGGCGGGCTTCGCTACCGCGCCGGCGTCGGCGCAGGAGCGCGTGATCAAGATCGCGGGCTTCGGCGCCAAGACCGGGCCGGTGCGCTCGTTCGGCGTCAACTCCGAAGCCGCGATGCGCGCGGCCGCGGCCGAGATCAACGCCAAAGGCGGCATCAAGCTCGCCGACGGCAAGATGGCGAAAGTGGTCGTGAGCTTCGACGACGACCGCTGCCAGGCCGAAGACGGCATCAACCTCGTGCGCCGCTACGCGTCGAGCGACGTGCTGATCGCGATCGGCCCCACCTGCTCCAACGTCGCCGAGCCGCTGTTCGGCATCCTCCAGAAGAAGCTCGCCGACGAGAAGGACTCGGGCCTCCGCTTCCCGATCTTCACCGACGTGGCGGTGAAAGGCGGCTTGGCGCAGATCTCCGAATGGGCGTTCCGCAACACGCCCAACGAGCCGCTGCTCTATGACGCGCTGTTCAAGTATCTCCAGGCCAAACGGCCCGAGTTGAAGACGATCATGGGCGGCAAGGAAGGCGACTTCGCGCATTCCAAGGCCGGCTGGGACGCGGTGATGAAGACGACGGCGCCGAAATACGGCTACACGATCGTCGGCGAAGTCGAGTGGAAGCTCACCGATACGACCTTCACCACGCAGGTGCGCGAGATGAAGGCGAAGAACGCCGACGTGATCGCGATCGCGGCGCATCCATTCACGCTCTGCGGCGTGGTCAAGGAGATGGCGCGCCAGGGCGTCAAGCCGAAGCTCATCATCGGACTCACCTCGTCCTCGAGCATGGAGACGATGGAAGGCTGCGCGCGCCAGGTCGAGGGTGCGATCATCCCCACGACCTTCGCGCCGGTGAACGCCGAAGCCAAGCGCGTCGCCGGGCTCATCGCCAAGCAGAAGGGCAGCGCCGACCTCCACTCGACCGCGGCCTGGGAGAACATGATCATCCTCAAGGGCGTGATCGAAGCCGCGAAGATCGACGGCAAGCCCGAGACGCTGGCCGCCGACCGCCGCAAGGTCCGCGACGCGCTCGCCGCGTTGAAGGAGACGCAGGGTCTCCTGGGCGTCACCAAGCGCACCGACGACCGCGAGGCGATCAAGCCCTTCGTGTTCGTGACCGCGACGAAGGGTCAGTGGGTCGTCACCTACGATCCGACGAAGCCGAACTAGGACGCGCATGAATGCGAGGCGGGCGGATCGCCGGAAGCGGTCCGCCCGCTTTGTTTCGAGTCTTGCCGGCGGACGAATCGCCGGCGGAACCTGAAAAGCAGTGAACAGGAG
>JBKOUH010000279.1:0-2596 GCA_046723285.1 Pseudomonadota bacterium | reverse complement strand
ACGTTAATGTTATCGACTCGATATAGTTTCGACTCGACATCGTTTATTCGGCGTGGTACTTGAGACGAGATAATATCGACTCGAAACAAGGCAACAAGAGCGTTGTAACAAAAAGGCGTCGTCGGGAGCGCCTTCTCTCCGAGGGAACACGCGGATCCATGGCACTGATCAAAGCATCCCAAACCGAACGCAGCGACCGCCGCTACATCGCCACCACGATGGAAGTGCCGCTGCTCGAGCGCGACCATGAAGTCGATCTCGCCAAGCGCTGGCTCGAAAAGCGCGATGAGAAGGCCCTCCACGAACTGGTCGGCGCGCACGCCCGCTTGGTCGTGCGCATCGCCGCCGGCTTCCGTGCCAGCGGCCTTCCTCTCGCCGATCTCATCCAGGAAGGCAATATCGGCCTGATGGAAGCCGCCGAGCGCTTCGACCCCACGCGCGAGGTCCGCTTCTCAACCTACGCGAGCTGGTGGATCGTCGCCTCGATCCAGAACTACATCCTGCGCAATTCCTCGATCGTGCGCGCGGCCACCACGCCGAAGCAGCGCCGCCTCTTCTTCAACCTCCGGCGCCTGCGCGGACGCGTGGGCGGCGGCTACGACGGCGGCCTATCGACCGACGAGCGCATGGCGCTGGCCAAGCGCCTCGGCGTGACCATGGCCGAGGTCGAGCGCATGGAGACGCATCTCGCCCGCCCCGACCAGTCGCTCAACACCGCGATCGGCAGCGACGAATCGGCCGAGATCCAGGACTTCCTCGCCGACACGGCGCCGACGCCCGAGGAGATCGCCGAGGGCGAAAGCGGCCGGCGCGCAAGGAGCGACTGGATCAAGCAGGCGCTCGACCGGCTCTCACCGCGCGAGCGCAAGATCGTCGAGCGCCGGTTCCTCCACGACGGCAAGGAGACGCTGGCCGACATCGGCGACAGCTTCGGCGTCAGCAAGGAGCGCATCCGCCAGATCGAGGCGCGCGCGCTCCAGAAGATGAAGGAAGCGCTCGAGCAGCTCGCCGACCGGCCCGAGGACCTTGTCGAATCGTGACCGGCGACACGCCGCTCGAAATATCGGTTCAAGATCTGAAACGCCTCAAAGACGAGGGCGCGCCGGGCGCCGTCGTTGACGTGCGCGAAGTCTGGGAGCACGAGACCTGCAGGATACCCGGCAGCGTGCTGATGCCGCTCAGCAACTTCGCCAAGCACGTCGCCGATCTCGATCCGGCGCAGCCGATCTATCTCTATTGCCATCACGGCGCCCGCAGCCTCCAAGCCGCGATGTGGCTGCGCCGCAACGGCTTCGCCAAAGCCGCGAGCGTCAAGGGCGGCATCGACGCCTGGTCGCTCGAGATCGATCCCGCGACGCCGCGCTATTGAGCGCGCGCCGCGTTATGGAGCGTGCGCCCCGCTCTTAACTCGTTTTTGCAGCAGTGCTGCGCTAACCTCCCGCCCGCAACCGCCGCGGAGGATCCGAATGCGCCGCCTGTTCGCCGTTGCTCTCGTTTGCCTTGCCGCCCAGCCGCTCCGGTCGCAGACCGTCCGGGCCGAAACCGTCCGGGCCGAAATCGGCGGAACCGCGGTCACGCTCGCATTGCCGGCCGGGCATTGCGCGCTCGAACGCTCGCATGACGTCGATCGCGTCATCATCGAAACCGTCGAGCGCGTCGTCGCCAACACGAACCACGTGCTCGCCGCCTTCGCCGAATGCGGCCAGCGCGCGGAACTGCGCGAGGGCCGCCGCAAGCTGCTCGACGACTACGGCCAGTACATGACCCCGATTCGCGGCGGGCAATCCACGCTGCCGCCCGCCACCTTCGCGCGGCAAATGACGGAGGTCTTCCAAAAACAGGGCGCCAAGATGATCGAAGGCGCCGAAGCGGATACGCGCGAAAAGCTCTCGGCCCTGCGCCTCGGCATCCGCATGGGCGAGAACCGCCTGCTCGGCGTGCTTAAGACCGACGATCGTGCGGCATATCTCGGCATCGTACAGGCCTTGGGCCTGCCCGACGGCGGAACCAAGGTTCAGGTCGGCATCGCCGCCTTCGGACTCGTGAAGCAGCAGGTGCTGAGCCTCAATCTCTACAGCCGCTTCGAGGAGGGCGCCGCCGGCGCCAATACGACGTTGCGCCTGCTCGAGCTCTCGACGCAGACCTACGCGAGCACCGCGGGGGCGAACGAGTAGCCGCGCGCGGCTAACCCACGAGCCCCAGGAACGGCATCGCCGCCTTGACGAGCCGCGGCATCGCGAGCGGACGAACCAGCCGCGCATCGTAGCGCGCCATGCGGCGGTCGTTCTCGGCGAGGCAGAGCTTCATGAAGCTCTTGATCGTGAGCGGCTCGCCGCCGGCGACGAAATTGCGGCCCTCGATCGTCATCGCGCTGTTGTTCTTCCCTTCCTTGGATCCCTCGCCGGCCTTGGGCCCGACGCCGCCTTTCGCGAACTTCATGCGCTTCCAGGCGCGCGTCGCGAGCGCCGCGAAGCGCCGCCCGGCGAAAGCCGGACGCAAGAGGACGTTGCGCTGCGCCTGCGCCCACACCGCCCAGTTCACGAAGAACAGGATGTGCCGTGCCTCCTCCTGGATCACCGGCTCGAACACCTCGATG
>JBKOUH010000449.1:0-8070 GCA_046723285.1 Pseudomonadota bacterium | reverse complement strand
CCTGCGTTGGCCGCGCCCGCTACGGCGACTTCGACGAATTTCGAGGCGCCCTCGCCGTCGCGGACGATCTGCAGCGCCAAATCGAGCAGCAGGTCGTCGAGCGCGGCCTTGAAGTCCTTGAGCAGCGCATCGCCGGCGCTCTTCGGGCGCTTGTTGCCGGCCTGGCCGGTGGCCGCCAGCAGCAGCGTGTCGCTGGTCGAGGTATCGCTGTCGACGGTGATGCAGTTGAAGCTCTTGGCGGTGCCGTCTGCGAGCAGCTTCTGCAGGATCGGCGCCGGGATCGCGGCGTCAGTGGCGCAGAACGCGAGCATCGTCGCCATGTCGGGCGCGATCATGCCCGAGCCTTTGGCGATGCCGTTGATCGTCACGTCGACGTCGCCGATGCGCGTCGTGCGCGTGGCGAGCTTCGCAAACGTGTCGGTCGTCATGATCGCCTCGGCCGCCCCCTGCCAGCCGGCCGGCGCGAGCCCCGCGATGAGATCGGGAATCGCGCCGACGATGCGCTCATAGGGCAAGGGCTCGCCGATCACGCCCGTCGAGGCGATGAAGACCTCGCTCGGCTTGCATCCGGCAAGCTTGGCCGTGGCGCCGGCCGTGATCTTCGCGGCCTTGCGGCCGACGCGGCCCGTGAACGCGTTGCTGTTGCCGGAATTGACCAGGAACGCGCGCGCGCTTTTGCCTTTGAGCGCGGCCTTGCACCACTCGACCGGCGCGCCGGCGGTCAGCGACTTGGTGAAAACTCCGGCGACGGCCGTGCCCGGCTCGAACGCGAACAGGCAGAGGTCTTTCCTCTCCTTGTAGCGGATACCGCAAGCGAGCGCGGCGAGCTTGGCGCCGGCGATGGGCGGAAGTTGGGGCGCCGTGGCGGGCGCAAGGGGCGAGCGTTTGGGCGGCATGGCATGCACTCCTAGGGGCTGATGCGCGAAACGGCGCCGAGGCGCCGTTCCAGCAGGCGAGGACGCGGGGCGGACGCTAAGCGTCGCCGCGTCGTCGCGCTCGCGGGCGTCGCAGCCATGAGCCGCCGAGACCGGCGGAAGGAGTGTGCAACCGGGAAAACATGCGCGGCAGAGAAACGGATTTGCGGGCGGGCGTCAATGGGAACGATGGCGCCGCCACGGGTCGACATCGCCCGGTCGATTCGGGCTAGGGTGACCCACCGGCAGGGACACGGCGACGACGGCGCCGGATGGGTTGCGGCGCCGCCTCGATCAATAGGTAACGGAACGGCATCATGAAGCCCATCGACGACGTGCGGCAGATTTCGGCGATCACGTACGGATTCCTGGCCTCGAAGGCGCTGTTCGCGGCGCTGGACCTCGACCTCTTCACAAAGATCGCGCGGGGTACGACGACGCTCGAAGCGCTCGCAGATGCGACAAGAACTTCGCCCAATCGGCTGCGAACGCTGCTGACGACGCTCAAGACGGTCGGGCTGATTTCCGAATCGGAAGGAACCTTCGCCAATGCGCCGGCCACGGCCAACTACCTAGTCGCGGGCGCGCCCGGCGATTTCCGCGACTATGTGCGCGTCGTGAACGGCGGCTTTCTCTACGAGGGCATGCGCCATCTGGAGAAGGCGCTGCGCGGAGAGCGGATATTCCCCGACAAGGGTTTTTACGAGGGCATCGTCTTTTCGGAAGGCGGTGTCGGCGCGGCGGCGTTCAGCGCCGCGCAACATGCCGGCTCGCTCGGCCCGGCGCGCCTGTTCGCCAAGCGCGTGGACCTTTCGGGCGCGCGCCGTTTCCTCGATGTCGGCGGCGGCAGCGGCGCCTATACCCACGCCGTGCTACGCCGAAATCCGGATCTGCGCGCGGCGATCCTCGATTTTCCCGAGACTGTGGAAATCGCGCGGCGCTACGCGGCCGAAGCGGGCTTGAGCGAACGCATCGACCATCTGCCGGGCAATGCCATCACCACCGAATGGCCCGGCGGACAGGACGCCGTGCTGATGTCGTATGTGTGGAGCGCAGTCGGCGGCGCGGACATTCCGGTTCTCGCCCGCCGCGCTTTCGACGCCTTGAAGCCCGGCGGATCGGTGCTGATCCACGACTTCATGGTGGATGACGCCCATGAGGGGCCCGACTTCGCCGCATGGTATTTGCTCGGCGCGATTCTCGACAACCCGGGCGCCGAATGCCTGACGCCGGGCTTCGTCGAAGGCGCATTGCGCGCCGCGGGCTTCGCTGTGGAGGGCACCGAGACGATGCTCGAAGGCATCACCGGCCTCACGCGGGCACGCAAGCCGTAGCGGCAGCGTCTCGCTCGGCAAGACTTCGACGATTCGCGGGCGAGAGCGGCGGAGCCGCCTTGGGTGCGCGACCGCAGCCGCCGCGGGGCCGGCAAACGCCTACTTCTTTTCTTCCTTCTTCTGCTCTTCTTCCGTGAGCGGCTGGCCTTTGGCGTCGAAGCGCTGGATCTTGGCGGCGCCGCGGAGCTTCGCGATCTCTTCCTGCGCGATCGTCTCGGCCAGCTTCTGGCGGAGCTGTTCCTTGACCTCGTCGAATTTCGGCGGCGCGCCCGCGCGGCGGTCGGTGACCCGGATCACGTGCCAGCCGAACTGGGTCTTGACCGGAACCTTGGCCGTCTCGCCCTTCTTCAACGCGAAAGCCGCCTCGGCGAATTCCTTGACCATCTGCTCCTTGCTGAAAAAGCCGAGATCGCCGGAATTGCGGTCCTTGGTCGGATCGATCGACTTCTCCTTGGCGAGCTTGGCGAAATCCGCGCCCTTCTCGAGCTGGGCGATGATGTCTTTCGCTTCCTGCTCGGTCTTGACCAGGATATGCGAGGCGCGGACTTCTTCCTCGCCCTTGAAGTCCTTGACGAACGCCTCGTAGGCCTCCTTGAGCTTGGCCTCGGTCGCGCGCTCGGCGACGATCTTCTCGACATAAGCCTCGTAGACGTATTGGCCTTCGATGTAGCGGATGCGCTTCTTCACCGCCTCGCTCTCGTGCAGCTTGGCCTTGCGGCCTTCGGCGGAGAGCAGGCGGATCGCGATCGCGTGCTCGAGCAGCGGGCGGTAGAGCTGCTCGAACGGAACCTGCTGCAGGCGCGCCGGCAGCGCGCGGTAGGTGGCGACGAGGTCCGAGAACATGATCTTCTCGCCGTTCACCTCGGCGACGACGGGATCGTTCTTGGGGTCGACCGTGTCCTGGGCCGAAGCCGGCGCCGCAACGGCGGCCGCGAGGCCGAACGCCAGGATGGCCGCCGCAAGGCGTCGCGTGGGAAAGCGGGCAATCATTTGAACTATCCAATCCGGCGAGGGCGGGCGCGTGGTGCGATACCGGTTTACGCGGCGGCGCCCTCGCCTCGGGGCCGCGCGGTCGGCGATGCCGACCGAAGCCGGCTTCGCGGGGATGTGACATATCGGGCGGGCGCAAACAAGGCGGCGGCGGCCGCGGCCCGATCACATGCCCGTTGGCGCGCGCCTTCGCCGATGCCACGCAAGCGCCGCAAATCTCACGCAATTTTGGCTCGCGGCGGCCGGCCACACGGGCCGGTGGCCGCGTTGACAGCCCATTCCCTACCCCCTATCTCTCAACGAGCCGCGGCCTCAAGGCCGGCCCCGAGCCCCCGCCTCTTTCTCCTTATATCTCCCGAGGATTCCGCATGATCGGCCGCATTGCCCGCCTTTTCTTCGGCTCGGCCAATGAGCGCTTTGTCAAATCGCTCCAGCCCATCGTCGACGAGGTCAACGCGCTCGAGAAGGATGTCGCGCCGCTCTCCGACGAGAAGCTGCGCGAACGCACGGCCTGGCTGAAGAAGCGCCTGGCCGAGGGCGAGGACCTCGACGACATCCTGCCCGACGCGTTCGCCACGGTGCGCGAGGCGGCCAAGCGCACGCTCGGCGAGCGGCATTACGACGTCCAGCTCATGGGCGGCGTCGTCCTCCACCGCGGCATGATCTCGGAGATGAAGACCGGCGAAGGCAAGACGCTGGTCGCGACCTTGCCCGTGTATCTGAACGCGCTCGAGGGCAAGGGCGTCCACGTCGTCACGGTCAACGACTATCTCGCCCGGCGCGACTCGGAATGGATGGGCCGCGTCTACAAGTTCCTCGGGCTCACGGTCGGCTGCATCGTCCACGAGCTCACCGACGAGCAGCGCCGCGAGGCTTATGCTTCCGACGTCACCTACGGCACCAACAACGAGCTCGGCTTCGACTATCTCCGCGACAACATGAAGTATGCGATCGCGGAGATGTGCCACCGGCCGTTCAACTACGCGATCGTGGACGAGGTCGACTCGATCCTGATCGACGAAGCGCGGACGCCGCTCATCATCTCGGGCCCGGCGGAGGATTCGTCGGAGCTCTACAAGGCGGTCGACAAGATCATCCCGAAGCTCCAGAAGGAGCATTACGACAAGGACGAGAAGAGCCGCACCGTTGCGCTCTCCGAAGCGGGCCAGCAGGTCGTCGAGGACCTCTTGAAAGAGGCCGGCATCGTCAAGGAGGGCAGCCTCTACGACATCAACCACGTGCCGGTCGTCCACCACGTGAACCAAGCCCTGCGCGCGCACAAGCTGTTCACGCGCGACGTCGACTACATCGTCCGGAACGGCCAGGTGGTCATCGTCGACGAGTTCACCGGCCGCATGATGGAAGGCCGGCGCTATTCCGACGGCCTCCATCAGGCGCTCGAGGCAAAGGAAGGCGTCCAAATCCAGGCCGAGAACCAGACGCTCGCCTCGATCACCTTCCAGAACTACTTCCGCCTCTACCCGAAGCTCGCCGGCATGACCGGCACGGCGATGACCGAGGCGGCCGAGTTCCAGCAGATCTACAAGCTCGAAGTCGCCGAGATCCCGACCAACAAGGACATGATCCGCGAGGACCACTCCGACGAGGTCTATCGCACCGGCGACGAGCGCGACGCTTCGGTGATCACGCTGATCGAGGACTGCCACAAGCGCGGCCAGCCTGTGCTGGTCGGCACGGTCAGCATCGAGAAGTCGGAATCGCTCGCGGTCAAGCTCGCCAAGAAGAAAGTGCCGCACGAAGTGCTGAACGCGCGCAACCACGAGCGCGAGGCGCACATCATCGCGCAGGCCGGCAAGCCCGGCGCCGTCACGATCGCGACCAACATGGCCGGCCGCGGCACCGACATCAAACTCGGCGGCAATCTCGAAATGCGCGTCGAGGACGAGCTCAAGGACGTGACCGATCCGGCCGAGCACGAAAAGCGCGTGGCCAAGATCAAGGAGGAGATCGAGGCGGCCAAGAAGAAGGTGATCGCGGCCGGCGGCCTCTACGTGATCGGCACCGAGCGGCACGAGAGCCGGCGCATCGACAATCAGCTGCGCGGCCGCTCCGGCCGCCAGGGCGATCCCGGCAACTCGAAATTCTTCATCTCGCTGACCGACGATCTGATGCGCATCTTCGGCTCGCAGCGCCTCGACGTGTGGCTGGGGCGCCTCGGCTTGAAGGAAGGCGAGGCGATCATCCATCCCTGGGTCGACAAGGCGCTCGAGAAGGCGCAGCGCAAGGTGGAAGAGCGCAACTTCGAGATCCGGAAGAATCTCTTGCGCTTCGACGACGTGATGAACGACCAGCGCAAGGTCATCTACGACCAGCGCATCCAGATCATGCGCGCCGAGGACGTCTCCGAGCTCGTCGGCGACATGCGCGCCGAAATGATCGAGGAAATGGTGGCGACGGCGATCCCCGCCGGCACCTACGCCGAGCAATGGAACGTCGCCGAGCTGCATGACCGCGTGCAGCAGGTGTTCGGTGTCGACGTGCCGGTCAAGGACTGGGCGGCCGAGGAAGGCATCGCCGATGAAGAGGTGACCGAGCGCATCAAGCGGGCGGCCGACGAGCACATGGCCAAGAAGGCCGCGCAATACGGCGCCGACATCATGCGCATGGCCGAGAAGAGCCTGTTGCTGCAGATCCTCGACCAGACCTGGAAGGACCACCTGCTGCATCTCGACTATCTGCGCCAGGCCATCAATCTCCGCGCCTATGGGCAGAAGGACCCGCTGATCGAATACAAGCGCGAGGCCTTCGAGATGTTCCAGCGCATGATGATTGGCCTGCGCGAGACGTTGACGGGCGTTCTCGCCCACCTCGAGATCCGCATGCAGGACGAGCAGCATGCCGAGCCGATTCCGATGCCGCAGCGCCCGACGCGCATCGTCGAGGAGCATCCCGATCCCACGGCGCTCGCCGCCACCGGCACCGACGGCATTCCGCTGGGCTTCGACTATGGCGCCGGCGTGCCCTCGGGCGGCGTCACCACGCTGCAGCCGGTCCGGAGCCGCAGCGCCGCCGCGGCGGTCGATCCCACCGACCCCGGCACCTGGGGCAAAGTCTCGCGCAACGCCCCCTGCCCCTGCGGCTCGGGCAAGAAATACAAGCACTGCCACGGGTCGCTCGGGTAGCCGCGCGAGGCATCGTTGCGGCCCTGGGCGGAGCGCTCATGAAGCTGAACATCGGCGCGCGGACCCGGGCCGAGGGCTGGCACACGTTCGACATCGTTCCCGGCCCCGAGGTCGACTTCGTCGGCGATTGCCGGGAGCTGTCGCAATACGCCGCAAACTCGGTCGACACCATCTATGCGAGCCACGTGCTCGAGCACGTGCGCTACGCGACGGAGCTGGCGCCGACGCTAGAGCGCTGGTTCCTCGTCCTGAAGCCGGGCGGGACGCTGATGATCGGCGTTCCCGACCTCCGCACGCCTGCCACCTCTTTCTCCATCCCAAGGCCCAGATCGGCGACCGCTTCCTCATCATGCGCATGATGTTCGGGGGCCAGATGGACGCGCACGACCTTCACTATGTCGGGTTCGATTTCGAGATCTTGGGCCAGCACCTGCTCGACGCCAGCTTCCGCGAGACCCGCAAGGTCGAGGACTTCAAGCTGTATCGCGACACCGGCATTCAGCAATTCGCCGGCATTCTGATCAGCCTCAACGTCTCGGCGCAAAACCGGCCGCCGCCGCCCGAGGCGATCGGCCCGCGTTTCGGCGCGCCGCCTCAACGGCGCGCGCTAGAAGAAGGGGCGGCCCGACGGCGTAAGTTCGCTCTAAGTGGCGAGTACGGCGAGGTGCTGCGCGATCACGATCAGTTTCGCGCGAATTCGGGCCACCGCGGTCGCGGTCTTGAGGCTGGCGAGATGGCGCTCGGCGCGGGTTCGGTCTGAGTCGAACGCCGCGAGCGCTTCACCCCAGCCCTCGCCGTCCAGCAGCAGCGCGTCGTTCCCGGCGCGGAGGCCGGCCGTCTTGGCGGCGAGATACGCCTGCTCGAGCGCTCTGCGCTGCGCGTCGCTGCGGCATTGCTCGTAGGCCTCGTTGAAATCGCGCGCGATGCGCGCATAAGCGCGGCGCAGTTGACGCGCCGCGTAGGTCTTGTCGTCGCGCGTCGGTATCGCCTCCCCCTTCGACAGCAGCATCGCCCGGCGCGCCCACCGCGTCGCCTCTCTGCGAATGTCGCGCCGGCGCGCACCGAGGCCGCTCTCGGATGGAACGCCGGCCGCCGTGCCGCGGCCGTCGTCGGGCGCGGCAACGCGTGCCGGGTTCGCGATTTGGCCCATCGTCCCCTCCCCTGGTGACGACCCGGTCGCACGCCAAGAGGCGTGCTTCCGCCGAACGACGGCTTTGCCGTCGTTCGGCCCCAAGCTCGGCCGCTTGGCCGAACGGCCTGTATCGGGCAAGAACGGGGAGGCCAATGTGAGCTGGATCACATTCTTTGCGCTTGCCAGGGCCGAGCGCCCGTTCGGCAGCGGCCGTCGTCGCGTGCGTTCCCGCCGCGGGCCGGGTGCGGCCGGCCGCGTTTGTCTCGCCGCGGATTCTGTGGTTTAGAGCGGCCCAGCCCTCGTTCTTGGAATCGCGGCCTCTCGCTCCATGTCCCTGGTCATCACCGGCGCCGCCGGCTTCATCGGCATGCATGTGGCACGCGCGCTTCTGGCGCGCGGCGAGACGGTCATCGGCGTCGACGACGTCAACGACTATTACGACCCCGCACTCAAGGAGGCGAGGCTTAAGGCTGTCTCTTATACACATCTCCGAGCCCACGAGACTCAATGGAGAATCTCGTATTGCGTCTTCTGCTAGAAAAAGGGGGGGGGGGGGG
>JBKOUH010000416.1:0-5085 GCA_046723285.1 Pseudomonadota bacterium | reverse complement strand
ACGCCAGGCTCGCCCGCTCCGCATGAGCAAGGAAACCTTCATGCGCCGCGCCCTGGCGCTGGCGCAGCACGGCATGAACGGCAACGCCGGCGGCCCGTTCGGCGCCGTGATCGTCAAGGACGGCCGCATCGTCGCCGAAGGCTGCAACCGCGTCACCTCCACCAACGATCCCACGGCCCATGCCGAAATCGTCGCGATCCGCGCGGCCTGTCAGGCGCTCGGCACATTCGATCTTTCCGGCGCCGAGATTTATGCCAGTTGCGAGCCGTGCCCGATGTGCCTCGCCGCGATCTATTGGGCGCGGCTCAATCACATCTACTACGCCAACACCCGCGCCGACGCCGCGCGCATCGGCTTCGATGACGATCACATCTACCGCGAATTCGCGCTGCCGATCGCCGGGCGCGCGATTCCCATGCAGCGCCTGCTCGCCGATGAAGCCGCCGCCGCCTTCGCCGCCTGGGACGCGAAGCCGGACAAGCTGCGGTATTAGCTTCCCCGGTATGTCGTGTAGCTCCAGGGCGAGGCGAGCAGCGGCACGTGATAATGCGCGCCGGCGTCGGCGATGGCGAAGCGCACCGGCACGACATCAAGGAACGGCGGTTCGCCGAGTGCGGCGCCGGCGCGGCGGAAATAGTCGCCGACGTGGAACAGCAACTCATAGCGCCCGGCTTTGAGCGCAGCTCCGGCGAGCAGCGGTACATCGGTGCGGCCGTCGGCGTTGGTGATGGCCTCGCCGATGCGGCGCGCGCCACCCGAGGCATCGATCGCATTAAGCTCGATACGCACGCCGGCGCCGGGCTTGCCGCGCATGGTGTCGAGCACATGGGTCGTAAGACGGCCTCGGGCCATGCTCTGCTCCTGTGCCGCGCCGAACATCCGCTCGAGGCGGATGCGTGCGATCGTTTCGACTTCCGCGAGCGCCGTCGCACGTTCCTCGGCCTCGCCGCGCTCAAACCGGCGCGCGCATTCGGCCAGGATTTGATCCTGCGTGCGGGCGCGCACGGCGATGACGAACGGGAAGCCGAATTTTGCGCGATAGGCGGCATTCAATTCAGCGAACTTGCGTGCATCGGCATCGGCGAGCCGGTCCAGCCCCGCGCTCGCCTGCTCGCTCCGCGAATCGGCGGTCAGCTTCTTCTCTTTGGCTTCGCGGCCGGCCAGCTCTGGATGCGCGCGAAGCAGCGCCAGTTTCTCGGCATCGCTGCCGTCGCGCATCGCGCGCGTCATGGCGGCGTGGAGCGCAGCGACGCTCGTAAAGGGCCGCGCCGCCCAGGCACGCTCGGCGATCCAGGGCGAATGCTCGAACACGCCGCCCAGGCGCGCCACGAAGCCGGCGCGGCCGAGCGCATTGATTTCGGCAAGCAGGGGCGGAGAAGAGTTCATGGGCCTCGTCAGAGGTCGTGCCGACTCTCCCGCGCGCCGTGCCCGAGCGTCAACCGAAATCCTGTTTGCCGGCGCCAACGGACGCTATAGAGATGCCGTTCATCGCCGCTGAGGGGTGGCTTCGTTGAATTATCCGCGCGACATGGTGGGCTACGGGCGGGCGCCGCCCGATCCGCGCTGGCCGGGCGGGGCGCGCATCGCGATGCAATTCGTCGTCAACTACGAGGAAGGCGGCGAGAATTGCGTGCTGCACGGCGACGCCGCCTCGGAGGCGTTCCTCTCCGAGATCGTCGGCGCCCAGCCGATCGTGGGCGCGCGCCACGTCAACATGGAGTCGATCTATGAATTCGGCAGCCGCGCCGGATTCTGGCGCCTCCATCGCCTGTTCACGTCGCGCAAGATCCCGCTCACGGTCTACGGCGTCGCCATGGCGCTCGAGCGCAACCCCGATGCGGTCGCCGCGATGAACGAGGCCGGCTGGGAAATCGCCACGCACGGCTATCGCTGGATCGACTATCAGTTCGTGCCCGAGGAGGTCGAGCGCGCGCATATGCGCAAGGCGATCGAGATCCACGCGCGCGTCTCAGGCAGCCGTCCGCTCGGCTGGTATCTCGGTCGCTGCAGCCCCAACACGCGACGGCTGGTCGTCGAGGAGGGCGGTTTCGTCTACGACGCCGACTCCTATGCCGACGAGCTGCCCTACTGGGACGCGAGCCATGGCCGCCCGCAGCTGATCGTGCCCTACACGCTCGACGCCAACGACATGCGCTTCGCCACGAATCAGGGCTTCAACAGCGGCGACCAGTTTTTTGCCTATTTGAAGGACAGCTTCGACCTGCTCTACGCGGAAGGTGCGACGGCGCCCAAGATGATGTCGGTCGGTTTGCACTGCCGCCTCGCCGGGCGGCCGGGCCGCGCCGCCGCGCTCGCGCGCTTCCTCGACTATGTGCAGAAGCACGATCGCGTCTGGCTCACGCGGCGCATCGATATCGCGCGGCATTGGATCGCAACCCATCCCTATCGCGCGGGCGCCGGATGATCTCGGGCACATCGCTCCTCGAACGCGCCGATGCGCTTGCCGCGATTACCGAAACGCCGCCGGCGCTGACGCGGAGCTATCTTACGCCCGAGCACAAGCGCGCGAGCGATCTCGTGCTCGGCTGGATGCGCGCGGCCGGCATGAACGCCGCGCTCGATGCCGCCGGCAACGTCGCCGGGCGCTACGAGGGCGCCAAACCGGGGCGTCCGTGCCTCTTGCTCGGCTCGCATCTCGACACGGTGCGCGACGCGGGCAAATACGACGGCATTCTCGGCGTGGTCGCGGCGATCGCCTGCGTCGATGCGTTGAACCGCGCCGGCGAACGTTTGCCGTTCGCGATCGAGGTGATCGGCTTCGGCGACGAAGAGGGCGTGCGCTTCGGCGGCACGCTGATCGGCAGCCGCGCGATCGCCGGCGCATTCGATCCGGCGCTGTTGGAGCTTCGCGATGCCGCCGGCATCAGCCTCGCCGAGGCCTATCGCGCGTTCGGCCTCGATCCCGCGCGGATCGCGGCGTTGGCCAAGAAGCCCGAGGACGTGCTCGCCTATGTCGAGCTGCACATCGAGCAGGGCCCGCGCCTCGAAAGCGAAGGTTTGCCGGTCGGCGTGGTGACGGCGATCGCGGGCTTCACCCGCCTCGCGGTCGAAATCGTCGGCACCGCGGGCCATGCCGGCACAGTGCCGATGAAAGGGCGCCGCGATGCGCTCGCCGCGGCCGCGGAATGCATCCTCGCGGTGGAGCGGCGCGGCGGCGCGCCCGGCCTCGTCGCCACCGTCGGCAAGATCGAGGCGGCGCCCGGCGCCATCAACGTCATTCCCGGCGCCGCGCGGTTCACCGTCGACATGCGCAGCGCCGACGATGCTTTGCGCGAGGCCGCCATCGCCGAGCTTACGGCGGAGTTACGCGCCATCGCCGCGCGCCGCGGCGTCGGTCTTGAAATCCGCGGCACGCAATCCTCGCGCGCGGCGTCCTGCGCGCCCTGGCTCATGGACCGGCTCGGCGCCGCGGTGAAGGCCGAGGGTCTGCCAGAATTCCGGCTCATGAGCGGCGCCGGACACGACGGCATGGCCCTCATCCGCATCGCCGATATCGGCATGCTGTTCGTGCGCTGCGCGCGCGGCATCAGCCACAATCCCGCCGAGGCGATCATGGCCGAGGATGCCGAGATCGGCGCGCGCGTGCTGCTCCGCTTCATCCGCGCGTTCCAGCCGAAAGGCGCCGCGCGGTGAGCCGCGATCGGACGGATGCGATCATTCGCTGGCTCGATGCGCAACGCGACGCCGAGACGCGCTTCCTCGCCGAGCTGGTGAAAGTGCCGTCCGACAATCCGCCCGGCGATTGCGCGCCGCACGCCGCGCGCGCGGCGGCGTTGCTCGAGGAGCTCGGCTTTGCCGTCGAGCGCCACACGGTGCCCGACACGCTGGTGCGCGCGAACGGCATGGCGAGCGCGACGAACCTCATCGTGCGGCGCCGCTTCGGCTCTGGGCCGGTGGTTGCGCTCAACGCCCATGGCGACGTCGTGCCGCCCGGCGAGGGCTGGAGCGTCGACCCCTACGGCGCCGTGATCCGCGACGGCTGGATGTATGGGCGCGGCGTCGCGGTCTCAAAATCGGATTTCGCCACCTATGCGTTCGCGCTGAAGGCGCTCGAAGCGGCCGGGCTGGCGCGCGGCACGGTCGAGCTCCACTTCACCTACGACGAAGAGGCCGGCGGCGCCATCGGGCCCGCTTGGCTCTTGTCCGAGAACCTCACCAGGCCGGATTTCGCGATCTCCGCCGGCTTTTCCTATGCGATCACCACCGCGCACAATGGCTGCCTGCATCTCGAAGTCGCGGTCAAAGGAAAATCGGCGCACGCCGCGCGGCCCGAAACCGGGCACGACGCGCTCGCCGCGGCCACCGGCATCCTCGCCGCGCTCTATGCCGAGAGGCCCGAACTCGCGCGCATCGTCTCGAAGACGCCGGGCATCGGCTCACCCAATCTCACCATCGGGCTCATCAAGGGCGGCATCAACACCAACGTCGTGCCCGACCTTGTCGCATTCCGTCTCGATCGCCGCATCATTCCCGAGGAGAATCCGGCGGCGGTGGAATCCGCATTGCGCGCGCGCATCGCCGAAGCCGCGGCCGGGTTCGCCGGCATCGCCGTCGAGGTGTGCCGCATCCTTCTTGCCGAGCCGCTGGTGCCGCGCGCGGGAGCCGAGCGCCTCGTCTCCGCGATCCAGCGCCAGGCGCGCGCGATCCTCGGCGAAGACATCGCGGCGGAAGGGGTGCCGCTCTATACCGACGCGCGCCACTACAGTGCCGCGGGCATCCCGACCGTGCTCTACGGCGCCGGCCCGCGCAGCCTCCTCGAGGCGAACGCCCACCGCGCCGACGAGCGCCTGAAGCTCGACGACCTCTTCAAGGCGACCAAGATCGTGGCCCTCGCTCTCGGCGACGTGCTCGACGGCTGAGCGCTCCAGCCTACGCGTAAACGCGGCCGAAGCGGTTGGCGATGAAATCGCCGAAGCCGATCTGTTCCTGCTTCACGAAGCCCTTGGCGGGCAGCTTGCCGTGGGCGCAGAGATCGACGACCGCGCAGACGGCGGAGGCGGTCGTGAGCTGGATGGCACTCCAGCGCTCTTTCTCGGCGTATATCTTCTTGACGTAGGATTCCTG
>JBKOUH010000284.1:0-4587 GCA_046723285.1 Pseudomonadota bacterium | reverse complement strand
GCTTCGTGCTCGGCTTCGCCGCAACGCCCGCGGCCCAAATGCCGCGCGCAATTCGGAGCCTTGTGGCTTCGATACGGGGCTAGGGGCGGGCCCCGGCGCGCAGTGACGGGTGACGATCCGCTTCGCGGCGCTCGCGGCGCTCGCCCGACTGCAATCTACCCGGAGGACGATTCGTCCTTCGGCGCCTCACTTTGCGGTGACGCCTTCGCCTTCGCCACGCCGACCATGGCCGGGCGCAGCAGGCGGTCGTGGAGGCGGTAGCCGGGCTGGACGACCTGCATCACCGTGCCGGGTTCGGCGCCGGGGGCTTCGGCCTCGAACATGGCCTGATGCCAGTTGGCGTCGAACTTCTCGCCGAGCGGATCGATGCGCTTGATGCCGTGGCGCTCGAGGATGGAACTGAATTCGCGCTCGATGAGCTCGACGCCCTGGCGCAGGCTGTCGAGCATCTGCGCGCGCACCGCCTGTTCGGCGTCGGGCGTGGCCACGGCCGCGAGCGCGCGCCGGAGGTTGTCGGCAAGGGCGAGGGTGTCGCGCGCGAAGTGGGCCGCGCCGTATTTCCGCGTCTCGGCCATCTCGTTCTCGGCGCGGCGGCGTTGATTCTCTTTCTCGGCGAGCTGGCGGAGCGCGCTGTCCTTGAACGCGGCGAGCTCGGCGGTCTTGGCCGCGAGCTCTGCCGCGAGGGCGGCGAAGCGCGCCTCGAGCTCCGCGCGCGGCATCTCCGTCTCAGGGCGCGCCGCGGGCTCCACCGGTGCCGCATCCGGGCCGGGATCGTTGGCCGGCGTCTGCGCCCCGTTCTCGTTCGGCGCCTTTTCGTCTGTCTGCGTATGCGTCATTCCGTTTTCCTATCCCAGCAGCCGGCCGACGACCTGCGCGGTATAGTCCACCATCGGGATGATGCGCGCGTAATTCATGCGCCGAGGGCCGATCACGCCGATGCATCCGACCACCTTTTCGCCGGTGTTCTTGTAGGGCGAGAGAATCATCGAGCAGCCGGTGTTGCGGAAGAGATCGTTCTCGGCGCCGATGAAGATCTGCACCCCGTTGGCGTCGTGCGCGAGGTCGAGCAGGCGCACCATCGTTTCCTTGGTCTCGAGCGCCTCGAACAGGCGGCGGACGCGCTCCAAATCCTCGATCGCGGTCACGTCGTCGAGCAGCTGCGCCGTGCCGCGGATGATGAGGGCGCCCGAGGTCGGCGTGTCCTGCCCGTCGCCGGCCCAGACCGCGAGCCCGCGCGCGACGAGATCCTTGGTGACCGCGTCGATCTGCGCCCGGTGCAGCGAGAGTTCGGCGGAAATCGCGTCGCGCGCCTCGGCGATCGAGCGGCCGACGAGCTTGGCGGTCAAGAAGTTCCCCGCTTCGACCAGCGCCGAGGTCGGGATGCCGAGCGGAACCTCGATGATGCGGTTCTCGACGATGCCGTTCTCGAACACGAGCACGACGAGCGCGCGGCCGGGCCGGAGGTTCACGAATTCGATGTGCTTCAGCGGCGCCTCGGTCTTGGGCGCCACGACGAGCCCGGCATGGCGCGTCAGCCCGGCCAGCGACTGGCTCACCTGCTCGAGCACCTGGCTCGGGCTCGCGCCCTTGGCTTTGCAGCGGCTCTCGATGTCGGCGCGCTCCTCCTCGGTCAGGCGCCCCACTTCGAGCAGGCCGTCGACGAAGAGGCGCATGCCGAGATCGGTCGGAAGGCGCCCGGCAGAAGCGTGCGGCGCGAACAAGAGGCCCACCTCCTCGAGGTCCGACATCACGTTGCGGATGCTGGCCGGCGAGAGGTCGACGCCGCCGATGCGCGAGATCGTGCGCGAGCCCACGGGCTCGCCCGAGTCCATGTATTGCTCGATCACATGGCGCAGAACGTCGCGCGAACGCTTGGATAGCGTCGCGATGGCGGTGTCGCGCGGGGCGTCCTGTTCGGGCTTGTTCATCGCTGTCATTGGGGCCGCCGATATGTAGGGAGAGGGGCGGGGGCCGTCAACGCGGCCTAGGGCAACTGGACGCTTATTCGACAAGGGGTTAAGAGGGCGCCTTCCGCCTTCCGAGAGCCCCGCCATGCGTCCTTCCGGCCGCGCCCCGGACCAGTTGCGCCCGATCGTGCTCGAGCCCGGCTTTGCCGTCCATGCCGAGGGCTCGTGCCTCGCCAAGTTCGGGAACACCCATGTGCTCTGCACCGCCTCGGTCGAGGAGCGGGTGCCGCCCTTCATCCGCAACACGGGGAAGGGCTGGATCACGGCCGAATACGGCATGCTGCCGCGCTCGACCCACACGCGCACCGACCGCGAGGCCGCGCGCGGCAAGCAGAGCGGCCGCACGCAGGAGATCCAGCGCCTGATCGGGCGCAGCCTCCGCGCCGTCGCCGATCTCACCGCCTTCGGCGAGCGCCAGATCACGATCGATTGCGACGTGCTCCAGGCCGACGGCGGCACGCGCACCGCCGCCATCACCGGCGCCTGGGTCGCGCTTTACCGCGCCTTCGAATGGCTGGTGAAGGAGGGCGAGATCGACCGCGTGCCGCTGGGCGGCCACGTCGCCGCGGTTTCGTGCGGCATCTATGGCGGCGCCGCGGTTCTCGATCTCGACTACGCGGAAGACAGCGCGGCCGATGCCGACGCCAATTTCGTGCTCACGGGCGAGGGCCGCATCATCGAGATCCAGGGCACGGCCGAGAAGACGCCCTTCGCCGAGGCGCAATTCCTCGACCTGCTCCGCCTCGCGCGCAAGGGCATCGACGAGCTTTGCCTCGCGCAAAAGAAGGCGCTGGGGAAGGTCTAGCGCCTTGCAGCGGCCGAAGACGCTCGTCATCGCGAGCCACAATCCCGGCAAGGTGCGGGAGATCGACGACCTGCTGCGGCCCTTCGGCATCGAAACCGTCGGCGCCGCGGCGGTCGGCCTCGTTGAACCGGAGGAGACCGGGACTACGTTTGCCGAGAACGCCGCGCTGAAAGCCCGCGCCGCCGCGCGCGCCGCGAAGCTGCCGGCGCTGGCCGACGATTCGGGGTTGGCCGTATCGGCGCTGGATGGCGCGCCCGGCGTCTATTCGGCGCGCTGGGCCGGACCCAGGAAGGATTTCGCCATAGCGATGCGGAAGGTCGAGGATGCGTTGAAGGGCAAGAGCGACCGCCGCGCGGCGTTCGTCGCGGCGCTGGCGCTCGCCTGGCCGGACGGGCGCTGCGATGTGTTCGAGGGCAGGGTCGAGGGCACGCTGGTCTGGCCGCCGCGCGGCGAGAAGGGCTTCGGCTACGATCCCATCTTCGTGCCGGCCGGTCACACGATCACGTTCGGCGAGATGGAGCCCGCGAAGAAGCACACGATGAGCCACCGCGCGAAGGCGTTCGCGAAACTCGTGGCAACGTGGCAACAAGGGCCGATCCCGTGATTGATCGAAATCACAAGAAGAAGGCGGTGACGTCAGCCAAGGACCCCGGCTTCGCGCTCTACGTCCACTGGCCGTTCTGCCTCTCGAAGTGTCCCTATTGCGATTTCAACTCGCATGTGCGCGAACGCGTCGAGGCCGCGCGCTGGCAGCGCGCCTATATCGCCGAACTTGAGCGCGCGGCGGCAGAAACGAAAGGGCGCGCTCTCACCAGCGTCTTCTTCGGCGGCGGCACGCCGTCGCTGATGCCGCCCGAGACCGCGGCCGCGCTCCTCGCGCGCGTGCGCCAGCTCTGGCCGGCGGCGCCCGACATCGAGATCACGCTCGAAGCCAACCCCGGCGTCAGCGAGGCCGAGCGTTTTCGCGCGTTCCGCGAGGCCGGCGTCAATCGGCTCTCGATCGGCGTGCAGGCGCTCGACGACGCGGCATTGACGTTCCTCGGGCGGAAACACAGCGCCGCCGAAGCGCTGGCCGCGGTGGAGCGGGCCGCGTCCATCTTCGATCGCTTCTCGTTCGATCTCATCTATGCGCGCCCCGGCCAGAGCGTCGCCGCGTGGCGCGAAGAGCTCGCGCGCGCGCTTCGCTACGCGGGTGAGCATCTTTCGGTCTATCAGCTCACGATCGAGCCGGGCACCGCGTTCCACACCGCGCATCAGCGCGGCGACTTTGCGCTGCCCGATGAAGACACCGCCGCCGATCTCTACGAGGCGACGCGCGATCTCCTCGGCGAGGCCGGGCTCCTCGCCTACGAAATTTCCAATCACGCGCGCCCCAGTGCCGAAAGCCGCCACAACCTCACCTATTGGCGCTACGGCGATTACGCCGGCATCGGTCCCGGCGCGCATGGACGGCTCACGCAGGGCGTCACGAAGTTCGCGACGCGCCAGCAGCGCCTGCCGGAGGCTTGGCTTGCCGAGGTCCAGCGCAAGGGCAGCGGCGAGGCCGAGCGCACGGCCCTCGACGCCGCCGAGCGCGGACGCGAGATGCTGCTGATGGGCCTCCGCCTGGCCGAAGGCGTCGATCTTGCCCGCTTCGCGCGCGAAGCCGGAACGCCGGCGCGCGATTTCGTCGATGCGAAAGCGTCAGCGCGTCTGGCCGATGCCGGCCTGATCGAATGGACGCACGATGCGCTGCGCGCGATGGAGGCTGGCCGCCAACGACTCAACGCAGTGCTCGCCGCTCTAATTCGGTCCTGACGTCCGAAAGCTTCACCT
>JBKOUH010000312.1:0-5278 GCA_046723285.1 Pseudomonadota bacterium | reverse complement strand
CGGCGTGGTCGAGCGAAAGCAGCGGCTTCATCGGCTTCTCTGGGTCGCCCTGGTAGCGCCAGGGATCGACGTGCGTCGGCGGCACGATCAGCGCCGGATAGCCCTTCTGCTCGAGCCACAGCACCATCGAGAGCGCGATCTCTTCGAGCGCGGTCAGCGTCAGCTCGTCGTTGGAGTATTTGTGCCGCTCGTCCCAGCGCGTGATGCGCGTGACGCCCGAGGACAGGCGCTTGCCGATGACGATGACGCGGCCGGCGTCGTGGTCGGAGATGTCGGAGGGCACGCGCGGATCGGCGGGGTCGGGCGGGTTCGCGTTGATCTCGGCGCTGTCGGCGATGCCGACGATGTCGGCGCCGAAGGTTTTCGCCTTCGCCTTGATCTCGTCGGCGGTGATGGCTTCTTGAAAGACGGCGACCATTCCTAGGATTCCGATTTCTCTGTTGCCGCCGCAGCGCGCTCTTTCTGCGCTTTCTTGAACGCCTGCACTTGGCGCGCGACCATGCCCTTGTAGCCTTCAGGCCCGACCCAGCGGCGATTCCAGTCGGAGAGGCCCGGCGGCATGTCGCCCTTCTGGCGCGCGTCCTTGAAAGCCTTGGCCTTCGCGACCTTCTCGGGCGTCTTCTCCGGGATCTCCTTCTGCGGCTCGGCGAGATAGGCGTGATAGTCGTTGCCGACCGGGCAGACCGCGAGGCAGCGCGGGCAATCGCCGAACGAGCCCACGACGCGCAACAGGCCCTGCCAGAAGCCGAACACGTCGCGGCTCTTGATCATGTCCTTCTTCGCCGCCTTGGGCGCATCGACGAACTTGTCGAGAAAGCCGGTGATCTGCGCGTAGCCGAACTCCTGCGCCTCCACCGCGCAGCCGCGCTTGTCGATGCCGAAATGGCGCACGGCGTCGGACGGGCACGAATAGAGGCAGCGCGAGCAACTCTCGCCGATGCACACCTGCTCGGTGATCGGCGCGTCGCCCTCGAGCTCAAGCTCGGTCAGAATGCCGGTGAGATAGACGCGCGGGCCGTAGTCGGGCGTGAGGATATTCACTTCGAGGCCGAAGGTGCCGAGCCCGGCCTCGATGCCGAGATGGCGCGTCGAGAGCCGCCCATAGCTCGCCTTCTTCAAATTCCAGTCCGTCTCCTGCGCGGCGGTCACGAAACTCGGAAAGCCCTTGCGCTCGAGCGTCTCGGCGAGGCGGTGCGCGATGCGGTCCATGCGGCGCAGCACCAGCATATCCATGTACTGCACCGGGATTCCGGTCTTGGCGCGGAACACTGCGACCGGGATGTGCTGGACGATGACGATGACGCTCTTGACGTAGGGCGAGATGCGCTCGGGCGTTTGCGGCCATTGCGGATCGGGCGGAAACGCGTTCAGCACCTTGGCGCTGGCGATGCCGACGAGATCGGCGCCATACGACTTGGCGAGCGCTTTGACTTCGGCTGCATCCATTCCGCGACGCCCTCCCAAGCGCGGCAGAACAGGAGGTTAGGCGGATGCGCGCCGCGTTTCTATCCAGAAAATGCCGCGCCGCTCCGGGCGATGCAGGAAACGTGAAGAAAGGTTCGCCACGAAGACACGAAGACACAAAGATCGGTTACGGCGACGCAGGCGCACTCTCTTCTTCGTGGTCTTCGTGTCTTCGTGGCGAAAATTTTCTACCGCCGCGCACCGCGGCGTGTGGCTGAGGGCAGTTCGGCGAAGCGCGATTTGTAATCGCGGGCGAAGTGGCCGAGATGCGTGAAGCCCCAGGCATGCGCGACGGTCGTGACCGAGCGGCGCGGGCCGGCGGCGACGAGGTCTTGGCGCGCGTGGTCGAGGCGCACGCCCTTCAAATACGCCATCGGCCCCACGCCGCGGAAATCGTGGAAGCCTTTGAACAGCGTGCGCGCGCTGACCGCGGAGACGGCGACGATATCCTTGAGCGTCAAGGTCTCGGCCGCGTGGAGGCGCATGTATTCCTCGGCGCGGCGCACGTAATAGGGCGCCGCGCGCGAGGCGGGGCGGGCCAGCGCGTCGGCGTAGTTGTTCGGCACCTGGCGCAGCAGCGTGTTGAGAAAAAGCGTCTCGGCGGCATTCTCGCCCAAGCGCGAGGAGACGGCCGAGTGCTCCTGGTCGAGGTCGCGGTAGATGAAATCGATGAGGCGCACGAGCCCGTCGGCGGCAGCGAGCGGCGTCGGCTCGCGCGCGAATTCGAGCGGGCGCGCGAGCGCGCGGCCCAAATGCGCGCCGACCGTGTTCTCGATCGCGGCGCGGTCGATCTTGATCACGAGTTGCGCACAATCGGAGCGCCAGTGGAGGCTGATCGGCTCGGTCGTGTTGACGACGCCGAGGCTGCCGGGCGCCAGCTTCATCGCCGAGAGGCCCTGCGTCACATGACAGGCGCCGGCCACCGGCACGAGGCAAAGGTAGAAGCGCTTCATCGGCGCCGAGGAGATGATGACCTCGGGCTTGTAGCGGATGAAGTAGCAGGCGAGCGCGCCAAGCCGGAGATGATGGAGCAGCGCGCGGAACTGGCCTTTGCCCGGCACGGTCTCGAGCTTGTGCGGCGCGAACAGCTTCACCGCCTCGGCATGTGCCACCCTGGGGTCGGAGGTTTCGACCAGGCGGAACTTGGCGAGCGGCAGCTTGTTGGCGGGATCGCGGTAATAGGCGGGATCGGTGAGGAGCACGGCGAGGCCGGTTGGGACGGGCAGCTCCTCCCACTTCGCCACCACGTTTGCGCCGCCGTCAAGGAAGTGAAAGTGAACAGGAGGCGGGGAGAAGAAAGCAAGCAAGGAAAGTTCACCACCAAGACACGAAGACACCAAGTAGGAAGAGATAGTGATGCGCCGCAACAGCGGCGCTAAGAAAGAAAATCGCCTTTCTCTCCCTGCGCGCGCGTCTTCGCGCGCATTCCTTTTCCTTGCTGTTTCTTGGCGTCTTGGTGGAGATTCTTTCTTTTCTTCTCCCCGTCTCCCCGCCTCCTGTTCCCTTACCCTTTCCTTCACCCGATCCCGTATTTCCCCGGCGCGATGATGCCGTTGGGGTCGAGCGCCTTCTTGATCGCGTTGCAGGCGTTGCGGCACGAGGGCGTGAGCTTCGCCATGTGGTATTCGTAGTAGTCGGTGGGCGAGCGGCCGACCGAGACGCCTTCGGCGGCGAAGGCGTCGGCGAGCTGCTTGTAGGTGAGATCGGCGCGGCGGCGCTCGTCCTCGCTCTCGCGGTTGAACGAGATCACGTGCAGGCCGCGCGCGAAGCGGCCGCCGCACACGTTCATGATCGTGTAGTCGAGGCCGTTCTTCTCGTAGATCGCGCGCGCCACCTTGTGGAACTTCTGCGCGATCTTGCCGACCATCGGCGTCCCCGGCGGGCACCAGGAATTGCCGCCGCCCGGCCGCCATTTGAGCAGCCCGAGCTCGCCATGCGTCGGCACGCCCGAGAAGCTATCGATCGCGGTCTTGAGCGGCGGGTTGCCGAGCGCCTCCTCGTGCGGGATGTATTTCGCCTTGCCCGATTGCAGGAAGATCTGCTTCACGCGGTTGATCTGCGGCTCCATCGCCTCCATTGACGGGCCGTAGAAGGCGCCCGAGACGGTCCAGGCGCCGACGCGGTGTTTTGCCTGAAGCGCCTTGCGCTGCGCGTCGCTGATGCTCGTCTTGCCGCCGGTCTCGGCGTAGTCGGGATAAACGTCTTCGTTGCCGATGAGGTAGAGATCGTTGCTGACACGGAACAGCGTCGGCACGAAGTTCGCGAGCTTCAGCGGCCGGCAGAGATCGATGATCGCTTCGAGATCGTCGTCGTCCGGAAACGCGAAGTGGAACGAGCGGACGGCCGGCGGCTTCGGCATCAGCCAGATGCCAAGGCGCGTGACGATGCCATAGTTTGATTGAGTGAAGAGCCCGTCCAAGATCGGGCCGAAGCTGTATTTCGAGACGTGCCAGTTCGGCGCGTTCGGGTGATCGATGCTGCCGTCGCCGGTGCGGATCACCTCGCCGTTGCCGAGCACGATCTCCATGCCGCAGCTGAAGCCGAAATGGTCGAACATCGGCCCGTAGCCGGCGCCCTTGTCGAGCGCGTTGCCGAGCATTCCTCCTTGAGGTGGACCTGACGTCGTTGAGATCACGTAGCGGCCGCCGCGGCGCACCAACTCGTCGGCCATCATCTGGAACGAGACGCCGGGCTCGACCGCGGCGTAGCCGAGCACCTCGTCGATCTCGACGATGCGGTTCATGCGCTTGCCGAGATCGACGACGACCTGGCCGGCCGCGACCGGCGCGCGCGTGCCGAGGCCCATATTGTTGCCGGTGCTGACCGGAAAGATCGGTACGCGATGCGCGTTCGCCGCGCGCACGACCGCCTGCACCTCGGCCGTCGAGCCCGGATAGACGACGGCGCCCGGCCGCCGGTCCGCCGCCGGCAGCGTGTGCTCGCCGTAGCGCTTGATCGTCTCCTCGACCAACGTGACGTTCTCGGCGCCGAGCGCGCGCTCGCAGTCTTTGAGGAAGGCGGTGAGGTTCGAGCTAGTCATGGCAGGTCTCTCTTTCGCGAAATTCAGGAAGATTGGAGCGAATTACCAGACCGCATTTGAATCCGCGGCTGTTGGCACCGCTGCATTTTCGGTTTCAGGCGCCGGCAGCGCTACGCCTCTGAGCGCCTCCGGCAGCGGACCGCCGGTGGCCCAGTCGAGCAGCTCGACGGTGTGCGCGATCGGCAGGCCCGAATAGAGCCCGATCTGCGTCATGCAGCCGAGATTGCCGGCGGCGACGACCGCGGCGCCGGTGCCTTCGATATGCGCGGATTTCCGCCGGCCGAGCTGTTCGGCGATCGCGGGCTGCAGCATGTTGTAGGTGCCGGCCGAGCCGCAGCAGAAATGGCGCTCGGGCACGTCGAGCACGCGGAAACCCGCGGCGCGCAGCAACGCGCGCGGCGGCTCGACGACTTTCTGCGCGTGCTGCAGCGAGCACGCGTCGTGATACGCGACCGCGAGCGGAATGCGCCGCGCCGGCGGCTTCAAGGCGAGGCGCGACAGCAGCTCCGTCACGTCCAGTGCGCGCGCTGCGATCGAGCGCGCCATTTCGGCGATGTCGGCCTCGTGCTTGAAGATCTTGCCGTAGTCCTTGACCGTGGTTCCGCACCCGGACGCATTGACGACGACGGCGTCCAAGGCTCCCCCGCGTTCGGCGTCGCGCCACGCCGCGATGGCCGTGCGCGCGAGCGCTCTTGCCTGATCTTCCCTACCCATGTGCAGCGGCAGCGCGCCGCAGCAGCCGGTGTCGGCAACGACGACCTCGCAGCCGTGACG
>JBKOUH010000316.1:0-5535 GCA_046723285.1 Pseudomonadota bacterium | reverse complement strand
GCCGTCGCGGCGGCCGACGTTAGTCCCGCCGACGATGAGCCGGCCCATGAACGTGCGGAGCGCCAGATGGACGATGGGATCGCCGCCGAAGCTGTCGGGCTCCTCGGCGATCACGTTCATCGCCATGATCGTCTTGTGCGCGGTCTCGTAGTCGGGGCCGTTCTCGGTGAGCTCTTTCCGCCATTTGATGAGCTCGCGCGCGACCGGGTGCCGGAACTGGCGCTCGGGCAGGCGCATCGTCAGCACTTCGCTTTTTCCGCGCTGGCCGGCATCGTCCTCGGCCTCGAGGATGAGAGCCACTTCGAGACCCGCCCAGCGGTGGGCGGTGAGGTCTTGGATCGAATTGCCCTTGGCGATCTTGGTGCCGGTGACCGGGAGCTGCACCTCGATCACCTCGTGATCGCCGCGCCGCGCGATGAAGGCGCGGATCTTGGCGATGCGGTAATCGTCCTTGGCTTCGTATTCGAGGCGGATGCTCGACGAAGGCGTCGCCGAGGGCGGCTTCTGCCAGGCGATCTCCGGCGTCTTGTCGGGGATGATCTTGATTGCCCAATCGACGATGTTGCGGCCGCGCAGGCGCACTTTGAGGCGCTCGGGGAATTTCAGCAGCAGCTCGGCCTGATAGGTGCCGCCGTCGAGCGCCGTCATCTGCAGATACTGCTTGCCCTGCGTGACGCTCGGCGTGCCGCGGCCGCCATGGAGCTGGATCATGATGCGCGAGCCGTCGGGCACTTCGAGCACGCTGCCGACGTTCTCGGGCGTCACGACGCGCGGCGCGACGCCGGTGTATTCGGGCGGCGTCACCCAGGCTTCGACCGTGACGGTGCTGTCGGCCGTCGGCGCGAAGGAGGGCATGAAGGCGCGCATCAGGCGCGTGTCCTCGTCGCCCCAGGCGACGATGCCGGCGAAGACCAGGAGAATGAGAACGAGGCCGCGCAGTGCCAACGGGTCGCGCGCGGCGACGCGCGGGCGCGGCGCGCCGACGCGGAGGTTCTTCACCTTCGCGCGCACGCGCTCCCAATGCGCGCGCCACAACGCTTCGGCGTAAGGATCGCCGCCGCCGAGTGCGAGCTTGTCTTCGATCGCGGTCAGCGGGCGGTGGTCGAGACCGCTTTCGCGCTCGAGCCGGCGCTTGGCGTCGGCGCCGGTCGGCCGGCGGAAGCCATACCAGGCGAGGAAGGCGGAGCCCGCCAGGGCGGCGCCGAAGCCGGCGAGGAAACCGATATGAAGCCAGCCGGAAAGATCGGGAAGAATGTCGAAGAGGGCGACCGCGATGAAAGCGGCGAGGATCGTGACCGGCAGCCAGAGCCGCGGCCAGAGGCGCTCCCAGAGCTCGGCCATCCAGGCCAGCGGCAAACGGTGGCCGAGCCGGATCGGCGGCAGTTTGGGCAAGCGCGGTGGACGCCGAGAGGCGTCCGGGCCACGCCGCGCGCTATCGGCCTCGCGCCGCGCGCCGTCGAGGACCGAGCGGCGGCCCTCGGTGCGGGACCGCGTGGGCGGCTCGCCTTCGCTCCCTGAACGGGAATAGGGGTGGTCGCTCATGCGGCACCTCGTTCCAGCCGGCCCCGCCGTTCGGGCCCGGCTTTGAGCCAGTCCGGGATGCGGTAATGCGACAGCATCTCGTCATAGCCTGGGCGGTCGCGAATCACCGCGAACCGGTCGCCGTCCACCAGCACCTCGGGCGCCAGCGGGCGTGAATTGTATTGCGAAGACATTACCGCCCCGTAAGCCCCCGCGCCACCCACGGCCACGTGATCGCCCTGCGCCACAACCGCCAGCGGGCGCTCGGTGGCGAAAGTGTCGCTGGTCTCGCAAATCGGGCCGACGATATCGGCAAACATGAACTCGCGCCCGCGGGGCTCCTTCAAAGGCACGATCGGGTGATAGGCATCGTAAAGCGCCGGCCGGATGAGATCGTTCATGGCCGCATCGATGACTACGATGGGACGGTCGGCGCCATCCTTCACATAGATGATACTTGCAACGAGTATGCCGGCATTGCCGACCATCGCCCGGCCGGGCTCGATGACGATGTCGCAGCCCAGCGGGCCCACCACCTCGCCGACGAGGTCCGCGTAGTCCTTGAACGGGATCGGCACTTCCTCGCGATAGGTGATGCCGATGCCGCCGCCCAAATCGATGCTTTTCACCGTAAGCCCGGCCGCGCGCAGCTCGGCCACGCACTTCGCCACCTTCTTGAACGCGCGGCGGTAGGGGTCGAGCGAAAGCAGCTGCGAGCCGATGTGGATCGCGATGCCGACCGGCTCGATGCCGGGCAGCGCGGCGGCGGCGCGATAGACTTCGAGCGTGCGGTCGATGGATATGCCGAACTTGTCCTGGCGCCGGCCGGTGGTGATCTTGTGGTGCGTGCGCGCGTCCACATTGGGGTTGACGCGGATCGCCACCTTGGCGCGCGCGCCCTGCTTCTGCGCCACGTCGCTCAGCGCTTCCAGCTCGGGTTCGGATTCGACGTTGATCTGGCGGATGCCGGCATCGAGCGCAAAGGCAAGCTCGGCGCGCGTCTTACCGACGCCCGAAAAGACGATGCGCGACGCCGGCACGCCGGCCGCCAGCGCCTTTCTGATCTCGCCTTCGGACACCACGTCGGCGCCCGCGCCTTCTTGAGCCAACACTGCGATGACTGCCGGGTTGGAATTCGCCTTCACGCCATAGCAGATGGTCGCGGGCAAATGTGTCAAAGCATTGGCCAATTGGCGGTAGGCGCGCCGCAAAGCCGCCGCCGAATAACAATAGAACGGCGTGCCGATCTCGGCGGCGATGCGGGCCAGCGGCACGCCTTCGGCCGCGAGCGATCCTTTGACATAGGCGAAAGCGGGGTCGGCGAGGCGGTCGAGCTTGGGGGGCGCCATTGTCTCAGTGCGGAAACTGGGGGTAGCGCCCGACATAGACGCTCGGCGGCGCCGACTCGGGCGGCACCGCGCCCGGCGGATAGACGCGCGGGTACATGTCGGCCCGGTCCGAGGCCAATTCGGGCGGCCCCTTGACGCCACAGCCGGCCAAGAGCGCGCCGACGGCAAAGGCGAGGAGCAGGCGGATCGGCAGTGTCTTCAACATGCGCTGTCCTTCCCCGGGGTGCGATGCGCCGACGCTCACGGCGAAGCTCCCGCATCTGTCGCCGCGATTGCGCCGGCCTTGGCGTCCGCCTTGGCGGCGCGGCCCGGGCGCTGCGAGCGGCCGGGCGCCTTGACGAATACCATCACCATCCGGCCGTCCCGGTCCGGCTCGATGCCGTGCGTGATGTCGGCCGGGGCGTAGACGAGGCTGCCCGGGCCGACGCGCACCGCCTCGCCGCCGACGGTGATCGTCCCAGTGCCCTCCATGATCATGAAGATCTCGTCTTGGCCGACGTGATGATGCGCGACCGTCGAGGTGCCGGGCTCGTAGCAGACCAGCTCCATCTCGATCTTGTCGGTGATGAACACGCGCTTCCTCACCTTGCCCGCGGGCGCGAACTCGATCAGATCCTTGAGGTTGCGGACGTCCATCACGCTGGCCTTTCGCTGCCCCGTACGACTCACAAGAAGCGCTTGCGCGCCTCGGCGACCGCGCGGCGCACATTGGCGGGCGCCGTGCCGCCGAACGATTTACGGCTGGCGACAGAATAGTCCAACGCGAGGACGCGGAATACTGCCCGCGTGAGCCGTTTCTCGACCTGCTGCATCTCGGCCAGGCTGAGGCCCGCGAGGTCGCATCCCTTCGTCTCGGCCATCTTGACCAGCCGGCCGACCACATGGTGGGCCTCCCGGAACGGCATGCCGAGATGCTGGACCAGCCAATCCGCCAAGTCGGTCGCGGTCGCAAAGCCCACCGCGGCGGTGGCCCGCATGCGCTTCGTGTCGGGCTTGAGGTCCTTCACCATGCCGGTCATGGCCGCCACCGCCAGCGCGAGATTGTCGGCGGCGTCGAACAGGCCCTCCTTGTCCTCCTGCATGTCCTTGGAATAGGCGAGCGGCAGGCCCTTCATCACCACCGCGAGGCCGGCGAAGGCGCCCAAGATGCGCCCGAGCTTGGCGCGCACCAGCTCGGCGGCGTCGGGGTTGCGCTTCTGCGGCATGATCGAGCTGCCGGTCGAGAACGCATCCGAGAGCCGCACGAAGCCGAACTGCGGCGTCGACCACAGCACGAGCTCCTCGGCGAGGCGCGAAAGATGCGTGGCCGCGATCGCCGCGGCGGCGAGGAACTCGAGCGCGAAATCGCGCGCCGAGACCGCGTCGAGCGAATTCGCCATCGGCCGCTCGAAGCCCAAAGTCTTGGCGGTGGCGCTGCGGTCGATCTTGAACGAGGTGCCCGCGAGCGCCGCGGCGCCGAGCGGCGATTCGTTGACGCGCTTCCGCGCATCGGCGAGCCGCCCCCGGTCGCGGCCGAACATCTCGACGTAAGCCAGGACATGATGGCCGAACGTGACCGGCTGCGCCGGCTGGAGATGCGTGAAGCCCGGCATGATCGCATCGGCATGGCGCTCGGCCTGCGCGATGAGGGCCGATTGGAGCCCGCGCAGCGCCGTATCGGCCGCATCGATCGTGTCGCGCACCCAAAGCCGCATGTCGGTCGCGACCTGGTCGTTGCGCGAGCGCGCGGTGTGCAGCCGCCCCGCCGGCGCGCCGATGAGATCGGCGAGCCGCGCCTCCACGTTCATGTGGATGTCCTCGAGCGCGGTCTTGAAGCGGAATGTCCCGCTCTCGATTTCGTGCAAAATCGTGTCGAGGCCCCGCTGAATCGCGGCATTATCCTGCTTGCCGATGATGCCGCGCTTGGCCAGCATCGCCGCGTGGGCTTTCGAGCCGGCGATGTCTTGGGCATAAAGACGCCGGTCGAAGCGGATGGAGGCGTTGATCGCCTCCATCAGCGCATCGGGCCCGGCGGCAAAGCGGCCGCCCCACATCAGATTGGCGGAGTTGGTCTTCTTGCGTTTCATTCGGCTCTCGGCGGCAATAGCGCGGCGCGCCCGGACGGCGGGGCTGGCATTCGCGCTGGCCATGGCGGGGGCCGTGCCGGCGGCGCATGCTGCTGATCCGCCGACGTTCAACGGCGCTGCGCGGCAATTTACGCTGCTCGAGCCGCTCAAGAAAGCGCCGTTCGCCGCCGTCGAAGACGAAAACGGGAAGCCCGTGGACCTCGCCGAGCGGCTCAAGGGCAAGGTCGCGCTGGTCAATTTCTGGGCCACCTGGTGCGTGCCCTGCGTCATCGAGCTGCCGACGCTCGACAAGCTCCAGGCCGAGATGGGCGGGGCAAAGTTCGAGGTCGTGACGATCTCGGTCGATCTCCGCGGCATGGAAAAGGTGGGCCCGTTCTGGAAGGAAAAGGGCTTCAAGCACCTCGCGATTCGCCTCGACCCGCGCAGCGCGCTCATGAAGCATTTCGGCGCGCGCGGCCTGCCGACGACGTTCCTCGTCGACGGCGACGGCAATCTCGCCGGCTATCTCGAAGGTCACGCCGACTGGTCCTCGGCCGAAGCGAAGGCGCTCATCCGCTACTATGTCGAGCGCGCGGCGCTTCCTTGACGCGCTTCCTTCC
>JBKOUH010000420.1:0-5442 GCA_046723285.1 Pseudomonadota bacterium | reverse complement strand
CCATTGAGTCTCGTGGGCTCGGAGATGTGTATAAGAGACAGGGCATAGCCGGTCATCGGCTCGGACCGCATGCCGCCGATGGAGGATGTAACGACGATGCGGCCCCGCTTTTGCGCCTTCATCACCTCGGCCGCCGCCTGCACCGTCACCATCACACTGGTGAGATTGACGTGGACGACCTTCTCCCAGGCCGGCAGCGAAACCTTGGCGATCTCGCCGGCGGGAACCGCGGGGCCGGGACCGGCGGAGATGCCGGCATTGGCGAACACGCTGTCGAGCCGCCCGTGGCGCCGGGCGGCGCCGAGGATCGATTTCCGGAGCGCCGCGAGATCGGCGACGTCGAGCGTCTCGGCAGTCACCGCGCAGCCGCGGCCCTGCAATTCGGCGGCGACGCCGGCGAGCTTGGCACCGTCGATGTCGGTCATCACCACATGCGCGCCGTTGTCGGCCATCACCTCGGCGAAGGCGCGGCCGAGCCCGCTGGCGGCGCCGGTGACGTAGGCGACGTGGCCGCGCACGTCGAAGAGCTTGTCGGCTTTCATCGTCGTTCCCTCGAAGTGTTGTGGTGCCCGCGCATGTGGGACTGTGCCCAACGCGTCCAGTGTCGGCTTGACCGCGCATCTATCATCGTTCCGACGCGCCGGGGAACCCCCGAGCCGCCAGGAAAGCGCTGAAACATTCCCGCGCAAGGGCTATGCTGGCCCGCGTTTCAGCAGCGTCTCGCCCGACGAGGCGAACACGATAAAAACCCATGGCCAAGGAGGAAGCTCCATGCGTCTCTCTTCGATGACAGGCCGATTCGCGCGCGCGGCGGTTCCGCTCGCCGTGCTGGCGGCCGCGCTGCCGGTTAGCGCCGCCGAATTTCCGGATCACGAGATCAAGGCGGTCTGCAATTTCCCCGCCGGCAGCGGCGCCGACGTGTTCGTGCGCTACTTTTCGGCCAAACTGAGCGCGCTCGCCGGCAAGCCGGTCGTGGTCGAGAATCGCGGCGGCGCGCTCGGCAATATCGGAACGGCATCGGTCGCGAAATCGAAGGCCGACGGCTACACGATCCTGATCGCGCCCGGCAGCTCGACCATGGCGGCGGCGAGCCACACCTTCAAGTCGCTGCCGTTCGATCCGGTCAAGGATTTCACGCCGGTCACGACCTTGGCGCGGCTCGGCTTCGTCGTCGCCGTCGACGCCAAATCGCCGGTCAAGACGCTGGCGGAGCTCACCGCCCATCTGAAGGCCAAACAGGGCAAGGCGATCTTCGGCATCTCGGCCAACACCGGCCTCGTCAGCGCCGAGCTCTACAAGAAAGTCGCGGGCGTGCAGGCGACGAAGGCGCAATATCGCGAGATGGGCACTCTGATGAACGACATGCTCGCCGGCAGCCTCGACTTCACCGTCGGCGATCCGGTCTGGGCGGTGGAGCAGGTGCGCTCGGGCAAGATCCGCGCGCTGGCGGTGACCTCGGCCGTGCGCCTCTCGGGCCTCCCCGACGTGCCGACAATGAAGGAAGCGGGCCTGCCTGACTTCGGCGAGTTGACCGCGTGGTGGGCCGTGTTCGTGCCGGCCAACACGCCGGCCCCGGTCGTGGCCAAGCTCGAGGGCTGGTTCAATCAGATCGCCGCCAGCGAGGAAACCAAGAAGTTCCTCAACAATCTCGGCTCCGAGCCCTATCCGGGCAACGCCACGATGTTGAAGGAATTGCTCGCGAGCGACATCAAGAAGTGGGGCGAGTACGTGAAGCTCGCCGGCCTCACGCCGCAATAATGAAGGCGGGGGCCCGAGTCCGCGCGACTCGGGCCCCGTCACTTGCGCCGCGGGCGCGCAAGCGAAATCCCAATCGACGGAAGGACGTCTGATGCTGCGGATCAAGAGCGCGCAGGATTTTGGCGCGGGCGTCATGTTCTTTCTCATCGGCCTCGGCGCGCTCTGGTTCGGCCGCGAATACGAGGTCGGAACCGCGGCGCAGATGGGCCCCGGCTATTTCCCGAAGGCGCTCGGCTACGGCCTGCTCGTCTTCGGCGCGATCTTCGTGCTGCGCGGCGTCGCTTTGGAGGGTCAGCCCATCGAGGCCAGCCGCTGGCGTCCGCCGCTCGCGATCCTGCTTGCGATCACGGCGTTCGCGCTGCTGATCGATCGCGCCGGCCTCGTCGCCGCGGTCGTGGCCTGCGTGCTCGTTTCCGCCCTCGCGCTGCAGCGGCCGCGCTGGTGGGAGACCTTGGCGCTGGCCCTGCTGCTCGCCGCGTTTTGCGTCGCCACGTTCATCTACGGGCTCAACCAATCGATGACGGCGTTCGGCGGCTGAGATGGAAAGCGATATCTTCGCGCATCTCGCGACCGGCTTCGCCGCAGCCGCATCGCTGCAAAACCTGTTCTTCTGCCTCATCGGCGCGCTGCTCGGCACGCTGATCGGCGTGCTGCCCGGCATCGGCCCGGTGGCCACGATCGCGATGCTGCTGCCCGTCACCTATGGCCTGGCGCCGCTCTCCTCCCTGATCATGCTGGCCGGCATCTACTACGGCGCCCAATATGGCGGCTCGACCACGGCCATTCTCGCGAACATGCCGGGCGAGCCGTCGTCGATCGTCACCACGCTCGACGGCCACCAGATGGCGCGTCAGGGGCGCGCCGGCCCGGCGCTCGCCGTGGCGGCGCTGGGCTCGTTCTTCGCCGGCTGCGTCGGCACCGTCTTCCTCGCCGGATTCGCGCCGGTGCTGGCCGCCTTCGCGCAAAAGTTCACGTCGGTCGAATACTTCTCGCTCATGGTCCTGGGCCTGCTCTCGGCCGTGGTGATGGCGCAGGGATCGCTGTTGAAGGCGATCGCCATGATTTTCGTCGGCCTCTTGCTCGGCCTCGCGGGCACCGATGTCGAAACCAGCACGCTGCGCTACGGGTTCGGCGTGCCCGAATTCTACGACGGCATCGGATTTCTGCCCGTGGTGCTCGGCTTCTTCGGCATCACCGAGGTGATGACCAATCTCGAGCGCCCGATGGAGCGCGAGCGCCTCACCTCCGAGGTCAAGCACCTCTGGCCGACACGCGAAGATTTCCGCCAAGCCTGGCCGGCGGTGCTGCGCGGCACGGGGCTCGGCTCGCTGCTCGGCATCCTCCCCGGCGGCGGCGTCGTGCTCGCGTCCTTCGCCAGCTACACGCTCGAGAAGAAGGTCGCGCGCGACCCCAACCGCTTCGGGCGCGGCGCCATCGAGGGCGTGGCCGGGCCGGAATCGGCCAACAATGCCGCGGCGCAGACCTCGTTCATTCCGCTGCTGACGCTCGGCCTGCCCTCCAACGTCGTAATGGCGCTAATGATGGGCGCCATGATCATCCAGGGTATCGCTCCCGGCAGCGCGGTCATCGACAAGCACCCCGATCTCTTCTGGGGCATGGTCGCGAGCATGTGGATCGGCAACGCCATGCTGCTGGTGATCAATCTCCCGCTGATCGGAATCTGGGTCCGCCTCCTCAACGTTCCCTACCGGCTTCTGTATCCGTGCATCCTGGTGTTCTGCCTGATCGGCATCTTCACGATCAATTCCAGCGCCAACGAAGTGCTGGTCACCGTCGTTTTCGCCGCCTTCGGCTACGTCTGCTACAAGCTCGGCTGCGAGCCGGCGCCGCTCGTGCTCGGCTTCCTGCTGGGGCCGCTGATGGAGGAGAACCTCCGCCGCTCGATGGTGCTTTCGCACGGCGATCCCGTCATCTTCGTCGAGCGGCCGATCTCGCTGGTTCTCTTGCTGATGGCGCTGGCGTTGGTCCTGCTGGTCGTGGTGCCGCAATTCCGGCGGACGCGTCGCGTCGCGTTCAATTAACGCTGTCGGCTTGGCCGCGCGGGCCGGGCGAGTTCCCGCAAATTTGCGCGCGCGCCGCAATCTTTCCATGCTTTTGCGGTTCCATTTTGAGGTATACGTCGGCCTTGGACGGCCGCGCCGGCGACGGGGGCGCGCGCCGTCCGGTCCTTCCGAGGGGATTGAATGCCCGAAGGTCCGCGCACGCCGGAGAGTGCCCCCGCTCTTGCCGAAGCCAAGCGGCCGCCGGTAGCGGAGCCCAGGCGCCTGCCCTGGGACACGCTGCGCGGCCGCCTCTTGTTCGTACTCGCGCTCACCAACCTGCCGCTGATCGCGATCACGCTCGGCCTCGCGATCGAGCGCGCCGAATACGACCGCGAGCAGGCCGAGCGCGCGTTGAAGAGCGAGGTGCGCCAGGCCTCGGGCTCGCTCAAGGAGGTGATCGAGGGCGTGCGCCAACTCCTGTTCGCGTCGGCGCACACGAACTCGATCCGCAGCAAGGACGCGACGCGCTGCACCGCTTTCTTGAAGAGCATGCAGCCGCGCATCGGCGACCGCTATAGCAACATCTGGCTCGTCGATGCCGAGGGGAAGCCGATCTGCAGCATGCTGCCCTTCGACCCCAAGCTGCGCTTTAACGAGCGCGAATGGTTCCGCGAGGCGCGCGACACGCGCGATTTCTCGATGGGCAAGATCGTCGAGGTCATCGGCTCGGGCCAGCAGGTGATCTCGGCGAGCTATCCGGTCATGGACGAGGGCCGCTTCGTCGGCGTGGTCGGCGCGGCGCTCCGCGTCAGTTGGCTCGCGGGCACAGTCACGACCCGCACCGCCGCCGGCGACCAGGTCACGATCACGTTCATGGACGGCAAGGGCGAAGTCATCATGCCCGACAAGAGCCATTCGGCGCAGGGCCTGTTGCCGGCGCAGCGGCTCGACCCCACGCAGGCGCGCGGCTCGATCATCGAGGCGATGGGGAAGGACCGGCAGCCGCACATCTACGTGCTGGAGCGCCTGTTCGCCGACGATCTCTTCATGGTCGGCATCGCGCCCGCCAACACGCTCTACGGGCGCGCGCTCGAGGCGTTCAGCGCGCTCATCGTGCCGGTGATCCTCATCGTCGTCGTCACCTTCGCCGTGGTCGGCATCGGCGTCTACCGCTCGGTGCTGCAGCCGCTCGCGGCCTTCGCCGAGGCGGTGCGCGCCTATCGCGCCGGCGATTTCACGATCCGGCCCAATCCCGGCCGGGCGCCCTCGGAGATTCACGATCTCGCCGCGCAGTTCGGCAAGATGGCGCGCGCAATCGGGCAGCGCGAGCGGCGCTTGGAGCGCGTGATCGCGCACCGCGACGCGCTCATCGCCGAGATCCATCACCGCGTGAAGAACAATCTTCAGATGGTCGCGAGCTTGCTCAGCCTCCAGGCCGGGCGCGTGCGCTCGGACGAGGCGCGCGAGGCGCTGAACTCGGCGCGGCGGCGCGTGCTTTCGCTCTCGGTGCTGCACAAGCACCTGTTCGAGCGCGACGACGTCGAGAACGTCGATGTCGGCAAGTTCCTGGAGGATCTCTGCGTCCAGCTGCGCGGCTCGCATGTCGGCAGCTACGATGCGCGCATCCGCATCGTGTGCGAGTGCGATCCCTTGATTCTTCCGACGCGCGACGCCATAGCGC
>JBKOUH010000143.1:0-2790 GCA_046723285.1 Pseudomonadota bacterium | reverse complement strand
CGAGAGCACCGCACGAACATCTCCACCGATACGCCGCCACGCCTCGGCGAAGCGCCTCCGCATGCGCACCGCCGGATTCCGGCGTCGCTGCTGGCGCTGATGGGGCTTTGCCTGGGCTGGTTCGTCCCCGTCGGCTGGATCGCCTATGGGGGCAGCGCCGACACCGTAATGACGATGTTGTTGGTATCGGTATTCGCGACCGTGGCGCTCGGCGTGCCGTGGCTGCTGGCGCGCACGAGCCGCGGCCGCGTCGAGACGACCAGCGCCTACCGCCCGCGCCAGTGGCTGCGCGGACAGTTCGAAACCTTCACCGGCCGGCTGCCGTCGCGCGAGGCGATCATCCTCATCCTGCTGCCGCTCGGCGCGGCCGCCGTCGGCATCACGCTGATGGGCATCGCGCTCGGGATCGCGGCGTCGGGCGGATAGACACGCGCTCTCGGCGGCGACGGAGCGGCGCTCCGGTCGCCGGCCGAATACGAACCAGCGCAGAGATGAGGTTTGCCGCGCCCGTGCGGCGCGCGGCCTAGGCGACTTTGACCTTGAGGTGCGGGAACATCGCGTCGCGCGCCTCGCTGTCCATCTCGGTCTTGAACTTGTGCTTGTCCTTGAGCGCCACGGCGCGCTGGGCCGCCGGACGCGCGCCGATCTCGTCCACGAGCCGCTTCAAATTCTTGAATTTGTCCCACGCGCCCTCGCCGAGGATGTTCGGCATCAGCCGCGCCCAGCCCCAAACGTCCATGTCGACGATTGTGTAGGTATTGCCCAGCATGTAGCGCCGCTGGGCGAGGCGCTCGTCCACAATGCCGAAATGGCGCTGCGCCTCGAACACGTAGCGATTGATCGCGTAGGGCAGCTTCTCGGGCGCGTAGTTGCGGAAATGCACGGCCTGGCCGGAATAGGGACCGACGCCGGAGGCCACGAACATCAGCCACGAGAGCAGCTCACCGCGCGCCTTGGGCGTGTTTTCCGGAAGGAACTTCCCGGTCTTCTCGGCGAGATAGAGCAGGATCGCGTTGCTGTCGAAGACCACCGCGTCGCCGTCGACGATCGCCGGCACCTTCGCATTCGGATTGATCGCGCGATACTCCGGCTTGTGCTGATCGCCCTTGCGGGTGTCGACCGGGATCGCTTCGTAGGGAAGCCCGGCTTCCTCGAGAAAGAGCGCAACCTTGGTCGGATTGGGCGCGCCGCTGTAGTAGAACTTCAACATCGTTCGTATCCCCGTCATGGTGAGCCGCGCCGCGAAGATAATCTCCTGGACGGAGCGAACAATAGGCGCCGCCGCGCCTCCGCTCTGCATGGAGGGGCCGCGTTCCGGTTTTGGCTTCGCCAAGCGCGCGTCGTGAACGTCCGCAGCGCTGCGGGCGAGCGAGTTCAGGCGGCGGACCGGCCGGTACCGAGGGAGGAGGCTCCGCTCCGGCCCGCCGCCTTCCTCGGGCCGAAGCCCGAGGCTCGCACCGCCGCCACGAAGGCGGCGATTCGGTTCTGATCCTTTATCCCCGGTGCGCGTTCAACGCCCGATGACACGTCGACGCCCCAGGGCGCCAGCGCCGCGATTTTCGCGGCCACGGTTTCGGGCACGAGTCCGCCCGACAAGATCCAACGCCGTGCCCGCCGCGCCGCCGCGATGACGGCTTGCGATGCGGGAACACCCGTGCCGCCGTAGAAACCCGCGCGTTCGCCGTCGACGAGCAATGCCGCCGCCGGATAGCGCGCCATGCGCGCCGCCTCGTCGCGATCGCGCGGCGCCGCGTGAAAAGCGCGGATCACGGGACATGCGAGGGCGCGCGCGACCGCCGGGGCCTCGTCGCCGTGCAGCTGGATGCAGTCGAGGCCGACCTGTGCGCAGACATCGTTCATGCGCGTCACCGTCTCGTTCACGAACACGCCGATCTTGGCGAGGCCGCGCGGCAGTGCCGCCGCGATCTCGGCTGCACGCCCGGGCGCGACCGCGCGCGGGCTCGGCGCATAGAAGACGAAGCCGATCGCATCGGCCCCCGCCTCCGCCGTCGCCAGCGCGTCCTCGACGCGCGTGATCCCGCAGATCTTGATCCAGGTCACGTGCGTTTCTTTCTCATGCCAAGAACTCGCGCAGCTTCAGCGCGGGATCGGATGCGCGCATCAGCGCGGTGCCGACGAGCAGCGCATCGGCGCCGGCGCGGCGCATGCGCACGGCGTCGGCGCGGGTTTCGACCCCGCTTTCGGCGACGGCGAGGACGCCGCGCGGCACCAGCGGCGCCAAGCGCTCGAACACGCCGAGATCGACCGAGAGATCGGTGAGATTGCGACTGTTGATGCCGACGATCTCGGCGCCGGCATCGAGCGCCACCTTGAGCTCGCGCTCGTCATGCACCTCGACCAGCGCATGCAGCTCGGCCTCGGCCGCGCGCGCGACGAACTCTCCGGTGCGGGCGCCCAGCGCCGCGACGATCAAGAGGATCGCATCGGCGCCGGCGAGGCGGCTCTCGGCGATCTGGTAGGGATCGACGATGAAGTCCTTCCTCAGCACCGGCACCGGCACCGCCGCGCGCGCCAGCTTCAAATCCTCGATGGCGCCGCCGAAATGCTCGGGCTCGGTCAGCACCGAAAGCGCGCGCGCGCCCGCGCCGAAGTACTCGGCGGCGGTGGCGGCGGCATCGGCGGTGGGCTTCAACGCGCCGCCCGAGGGCGAACGCCGCTTCAGCTCGGCGATGATCGAGAGCCCCGGCGCCGCCAGCGCGCCGCGGAAATCGCGCACGTTGCGCGCCTCGGCGGCGAGGGCGTCGTTGAGCGCCTCGAGCGGACGCAGCG
>JBKOUH010000310.1:0-2850 GCA_046723285.1 Pseudomonadota bacterium | reverse complement strand
CCGCTATGTCGAGTCGCTGTCGGCGTACGCGCGGCAGTTCCTGCAGCTGATGGAGAAGCCGGATGTCGACCTGATCGAGGGACATTCGCCGGCCATTTCGAACGAGCAGAAGGCAACGTCGCACAACCCGCGCACTACGGTCGGCACCGTCACCGAGATTCACGATTACCTGCGGCTCCTCTATGCCCGCGTCGGCGATCCGTACTGTCCCGACCATCCGGAGCAGAAGCTTGCCGCAATGACGATCTCGCAGATGGTCGACGCGACGCTCGCGATGCCGCCGGATACGCGGCTGATGATCCTCGCGCCGATCGTCGTCAACCGCAAGGGCGAGCAGCTCGATCTCTTCGCCGAGCTGCGCGCGAAGGGCTTCGTGCGTGTCCGCGTCGACGGCACCGTGTACGAGATCGACGCGGTGCCGAAGCTCGCGAAGAACACCAAGCACACGGTCGAGGTCGTCGTCGACCGGCTGCGCGTGCGCGACGAATTCAAGCAACGGCTCGCCGAGTCGTACGAAACGGCGCTGCGCCATGGCGACGGCCGCGCGCTCGCGGTCGAGATGGACAGCGGGCAAGAGCACCTGTTCTCGGCGAAGTTCGCGTGCCCGATCTGCAACTACGCGCTCTCCGAGCTCGAGCCGCGCCTGTTCTCATTCAACAATCCGGTCGGCGCCTGCCCGCGCTGCGACGGCCTCGGCACGATCACGTTCTTCGATCCGAAGCGCGTCGTGGCGTTTCCGCAGCTTTCACTCGCGTCGGGTGCGATTCGCGGCTGGGATCGGCGCAACCAGTTCTACTTCCAGCTGCTGCAAAGCCTCGCGAAGCACGTCGGCTTCGACGTCGACCGCCCATTCGCCGAGCTTGCCGAGCGCGTGCAGGACGTCGTGCTCTACGGATCGGGCGACGAGAAGATCGCGTTCACTTACCTCACCGATCGCGGGCGTGCGATGACGCGCGAGCACGTGTTCGAGGGGATCGTGCCGAATCTCGAGCGCCGCTATCGCGAGACCGACAGTGTCATGGTGCGCGAGGAGCTCGCGAAATACCTGAACACGCGGCCGTGCCCGGAGTGCGACGGCACGCGGCTCAAGCGCGAGGCGCGGCACGTCAAGATCGGCGGCGATGACGATGCACGGCCGATCTACGAGATCTCGGCGTGGCCGCTCAAGCAGGCGATGGAGTATTTCGCGCGACTCGACCTGCCCGGGCACAAGGCTGCGATCGCCGACAAGATCGTCAAGGAGATCGTGTCGCGGCTCAACTTCCTGAACAACGTCGGGCTCGACTACCTGTCGCTCGACCGCTCCGCGGAAACTCTCTCGGGTGGCGAGGCGCAGCGCATCCGGCTCGCGTCGCAGATCGGCTCGGGATTGACCGGCGTCATGTACGTGCTCGACGAGCCGTCGATCGGGCTGCATCAGCGCGACAACGACCGGCTGCTGGCCACGCTCAAGCACTTGCGCGATCTCGGCAACAGCGTGATCGTCGTCGAGCACGACCAGGAGGCGATCCTCGCCGCCGATTACGTCGTGGACATGGGACCGGGCGCTGGCGAGCACGGTGGCCAGGTGGTGGCCGAAGGGACGCCGGAGGACATCCGGCGCGCGCCACATTCGCTGACCGGCCAGTATCTCGCGGGGCGGCGCCAGATACCCGTTCCAGCGCAGCGGAATGCGATCGATCGCGAGCGCATGCTGACGATCCGCGGTGCGACGGGGAACAATCTGCGCGGCGTCACGCTCGAGCTGCCCGTCGGGCTGTTCGTCAGCGTCACCGGCGTATCGGGTTCGGGGAAGTCGACGCTCATCAACGACACGCTCTATCACGCGGTGGCGCGCCACCTGTACGACAGCGCGGCGGAGCCGGCGCCGTTCGAGGAGATCGAAGGGCTCGAGCATTTCGACAAGGTCATCAGCGTCGACCAGAGCCCGATCGGGCGCACGCCGCGGTCGAATCCGGCGACGTACACGGGGCTGTTCACGCCGATTCGCGAGCTGTTCGCGCAGGTGAAGGAGGCGCGCGAGCGCGGCTACGGGCCGGGACGGTTCTCGTTCAACGTGAAGGGCGGCCGCTGCGAAGCGTGCCAGGGCGACGGGCTGATCAAGGTCGAGATGCACTTCCTGCCCGACGTCTACGTGCCATGCGACGTGTGCCATGGGCAGCGCTACAACCGCGAGACGCTCGAGATCCGCTACAAGGACCGCAACATCCACGACGTGCTGTCGATGACCGTCGAGCAGGCGTACGCGTTCTTCGAGGCGGTGCCGAGCGTCGCACGCAAGCTGCAGACGCTGCTCGACGTGGGGCTCGGGTACATCACGCTCGGGCAGTCGGCGACCACGCTTTCGGGCGGCGAAGCGCAGCGGGTCAAGCTCGCGCTGGAGCTGTCCAAGCGCGACACGGGGCGCACGCTTTACATCCTCGACGAGCCGACGACGGGGTTGCACTTCCACGACATCGAGCTGCTGCTGTCGGTGCTGCATCGGCTGCGCGACCATGGCAACACGGTCGTCGTGATCGAGCACAACCTCGACGTCATCAAGACGGCCGACTGGATCGTTGATCTCGGCCCGGAAGGCGGGGCCGGCGGCGGACAGGTCATCGCGCAAGGAACGCCGGAGGACATCGCGGCGAACGATGCGAGCTTCACCGGGCGTTACCTGAAGCCGGTGCTCATTGCGCCGGCCAAGGTCGATGCCACCGAGCGGAGCAAGCGGGCACGCAATGGACCGGCGCGCAAGGTGTCCGGCGATTTGCTGGGATGACGGCGGGTAATTCGGTCTGTGGGGTCAGAGCACAAAACCCAAACCGGGGTCAGAGCAAAACAGCGGAATCGGGGTCGGAGCAACCG
>JBKOUH010000379.1:0-6021 GCA_046723285.1 Pseudomonadota bacterium | reverse complement strand
CGCAACAATCCCGCAGCGCAGAAGCAATGGGTCGATCGCTGGTCAGGGCTTGCCCGCAAGGTGGAGGCATTGGCGGAGGCCGACGAGCGCGCGGGCCATCCGTTCAGCGCCGGACGCAAATATCGGCGCGCGGCCGTCTATTTCATGACCGCGGAGCGTATGGCGAGCCGCCACGGACCCGAGAAAGGCGTGCTCTATGCGGCCTATCTCGCGGCGTTCCGCAAATCGGTGGAATTGCGCGGCGAACCGGTCGAGTTCGTCGATATCGCCTACGGAAACACGCAGTTGCCGGCATTGCTCTATCGCGCGCCCGGCGCGGGACCGCGTCCGGCGATGATCCATTTCGACGGCTTCGACGTGAGCAAAGAGTGGATGCACCTCTCGGGCATGCCGCACGAGTTCGCGCGCCGCGGCATTTCCACCCTCATGGTCGACCATCCGGGCATCGGCGCCGCGCTGCGCCTGCAGAATCTGCCCACTTCGCCCGAAAGCGAGAAATGGGCGGCGGCGGCCATGGACTATCTCGAGACCCGCGCCGACATCGACCGCGCGCGCGTCGGCATCATCGCCTTGAGCCTCGGCGGCTACTACGCGCCGCGCGCCGCGGCGTTCGAGAAGCGCCTCGCCTGCTGCGTCGCTTGGGGCGCGCGTTGGGACAATGCCGAATCGCATGGCCGCATCCTGCGCGATCCCAATGCGGCGCGCTCGATCACCGGCTGGATCGACCACGCGCTCCACGTCTATGGCGCGCGCGACATCGAGGAGGCGTCGGCGAAGATCGCCGCGATGAACCTCAAAGACGTCGCGCACAGGATCGAGTGTCCGCTGCTCGTCGTGCACGGCGAGAACGACCGTCAGGTTTCTGCCGATCAGGCGCACCGGACGATCGACGGCGCCGTCAACAGCCCGCGCCGCGACTTGAAGATCTTCACCGCCGCGGAAGGCGGCGTCGAGCATTGCCAGGGCGATCTGTTTGCCATCGCCGTGGATTGGATCGCGGATTGGGTCGCCGACGTGTTTGCGGCGCCGCGGCGCTGAAAAATCGCGCGTTCGCTACCGCCGATCGAAAAGCGAATAAGGTTTGTTATTGACTCGACACCGAGCGCCGCTAGACTTGCTTGCGCTTGGATAGGCGGCTTACCTGCCGAAATCCTGTGCGGCAGCAAGGCGCCGAGGGGGGATGACCATGAAGAACGCTTTCCGCGCGTTCGGCCTTGCACCGCTGTTCGCGCTCGCCGGCTCGCTTGCAACCGCGCAAGAGCCGCTGCAAATCCGGATCTCGACCGTCGCACCCGAATCGGAGCCCGCCGTCGTGGCGCTCCGCGCGTTCGGCGCCGCGGTGGAAAAGGCCAACCCCGGCAAGATTCAGGTGAAAGTGTTTCCCGGCGGATCGCTGTTCCGCCAGGGCACAGAGGTCACCGCGATCCAGCGCGGCCAGCTCGAAATGGCCACGCCGCTCTATTTCGAGATCGAGCAGACGATGCCGGAATACGGCGTGTTCAGCGCGCCCTACGCGTTCCGCGATTCCAAGCATCTGATGAAGGTCATGCGCGGCCCGATCGGCAAGGAATATTATGCCGAAATGGAAAAGCGCATGGGCCTCGTCGCGTTCGACGTCGGCTATATCGGCACGCGCCAGATCAATCTCCGCAAGGCGCGGCCCGTGCGCACGCCGGCCGATTGGGCTGGCCTGAAGCTCCGCGTGCAGCCCGGCGGCCGCGCCGCGATCTCGATCGGCAAGGGCCTCGGCTTCACGCCGGTGCCGATGCCGGTCACAGAAATCTACCTTTCGCTCAAGACCGGCACCGTCGACGCCATCGACAGCCCGTTGCCAATCACCCGCGCGGCCAAAGTCGACGAGATCATCGAGCAAGTGACGCTGACCGCCCATCTCGTCCAGCCCTTCGTCTTCGTGCTCGGCAAACAGGCCTGGGACAAGATGGATGCGGGCCAGAAGACGTCGGTGCGCCAGGCGGCTGTTGATGCCATGGAGCAGCTCTACAAGGAGACGGTCAGCGAAGAGGCATCGCTGGCGAAGGAATTCGAGAAGAAGGGCATCAAGTTCGTGACGCCCGATCGCGAGGCGTTCCGCGCCGCCATGACGAAGCAGCTGACCGAGGACGGCTTGACCGCGAAGTGGAAGCCGGGTCTCGCCGAAGCCATCGCCGCGGTGAAATAGGCACGCCTGCGCCTCAACGCACCGAACGGGCGCGACCAACGCTGTGACGAAGGCAGCGCCCTCCGGCGGCGTATCCGCGATGCTCGAGCGCGCTTTTGCGATCACGCGGTGGATCGGCGCGCTGGCCTTCGTGGTGGTCTTTGCGACGTTCATCATCGCGGTGTTCATGCGCTATGTCGCCGGCCAGCCGATCCAGTGGTCGGACGAGTTCGTGACCATCGCCTCGATCTGGATCGTGTTCTGGATGTCGGCCTTCGTGATCCGCGATCGCGAGCAAGTCTCGATCGACTTCATCTACACGAAGCTGGGGCCGCAGGGCCGCCGCATCCTCAACCTCTTCACCGCGGTCGCGTTCGGCGCCGTCTTTGCTGCCTCGCTCCCGAGCGTCCTCGACTACATCTTATTTCTCAAAGGCAAGTACACCGACATTCTCGAGTGGCGGCTCGATCTCGTCTTCCTCTGCCTGCCGCTGTTCTTCGCCGCGATTGTGTTCCGCTCGATCGCGACGGTTATCCGCATGTTGTCGCCCTCGTGGCGGCAGCACGTCGCGGACGGCGGCGGCGAAGCTGCGACGCCCGACGCCGCCGTATGAGCCTCGCCTTCTGGACATTGGTGGGCGTGTTCGCCGGCGGCGCGCTGCTGCGCGTGCCCATCGCGCACGCGATGTTCGCCAGCGGCCTCTGCTACCTGATGGTCAAGGGCCAGGACATCGGCCTCATCGTCGACCAGGTGCTGTCGACGATGCTGACGATGTATGTGCTGCTCGCGATCCCGATGTTCATTCTCGCCGCCAATTTGATGAACGCGGCGACGATCAGCGAGCGGCTGTGGTCGGCGGCGTCGGCCATGGTCGGCCGCATGCGCGGCGGGCTCGGGCACGTCTCCATCCTCGTCAGCGTCGCGTTCTCGAGCATGAGCGGCAGCGCCGTCAGCGATGCGGCGGGGCCCGGCCTCGTCTCGGTGCGCATGATGCGCGACGTCGCCAAGTACCCGCCGGGCTTTTCCGTGGCCCTCGTCGCCGCCGCCGCGACGATCGCACCGGTCATTCCGCCGTCGATCGCGATGGTGATCTACGCGCTGCTCAGCAAGGCCTCGGTCGGCGCGCTGTTCCTCGGCGGCGTCGTGCCCGGCTTCATGATGGCCGTCGGGCTGATGATCGCGGTCGCCATCGCGGCGCGGCGCCTCAACCTGCCCCACGGCGAGATCATCACCCTGCGCGAAGTGCCGTGCCGGCTCGCGCGCGCGGCCATCCCGATGACGCTGCCGGCGGTGCTGCTGGGCGGCATCTGGGGCGGCTTCTTCACGCCGACCGAAGCCGCCGCGATCGCGGCCTTCTACTCGCTAGTCCTCGGTACCGTCGTGTACCGCCGCATCGGCCGCAAGCAGTTCCTGGCGGTCATCCACGATTCGGTGCACGCCTCTTCGACCGTCATGCTGCTGGTCGCCGGCGCCTTCATCGTCAACTATGCGATCACCAGCGAGCAGCTTGCCGACCGCTTCGCCCAGATGTTCGTGGCGGGCAAACTCTCGAAGCTCGAATTCCTGCTGCTCGTCAACGTCGCCTTCCTCGTCCTCGGTTGCTTTCTCGATACCGCGGTGCTGCTCCTAGTCTTCATACCGGTCCTGCTGCCGGCCGCGCGGGCGCTCGATGTCAACCTCGTGCACTTCGGCGTGGTCGCGACCGTCAACTTCATGATCGGCATGATCACGCCGCCTTACGGGCTGCTGCTGTTCGTCATGAGTTCGCTGTTGAAGGTGCCGATCGGGGAGATCGTCCGCTCGATCTGGCAGTTCCTCATTCCGCTCGTCGTGGCGTTGTTCCTGATGGTCGTGTTTCCTGACACCGTCACCTGGCTCCCGCGGCAATTCGGCCTGGAATGAAACATCGAGTCGAACATGATCGTGTTCCGTATTGTCCAGCGAAGGCGGCGCCCTTACCCTCGTGCGGCTCGCCCAAAAATCGCTAGCGCCACGGCGTCGATGGCCGGATCATGAAGTTCGCATTGCCCGAAACGCTCGCCGACGCGATCGCGCTGCTGGGCGAAGACGGGGCGCGTTGCCTCGCCGGGGGCCAATCGCTCGTGGCGATGATGAATGCGCGCCTCGTATCGCCGTCGACGATCGTTTCGCTGCGCGCGATCCCCGGCTTGGACCGGATCGAAAGCCGCGCCGACGGCTCCTTGCTCATCGGCGCGATGGCGCGTCACGCCGACGTCGCGCGCTTGACGCCGCGCTCGCCCGCCGGAGCGCTTTTCGCCACGGCCGCGGGCCTCATCGGACATCCCGCCATCCGCAATCAAGGCACGATCGGCGGCTCGATCGCGCATGCCGACCCTTCGGCAGATTATCCCGCTGTCGTCTTGTGTGCGGGCGCCACAATGCACATCGCGGGCCCGGCCGGAAATCGCGCGGTGTCCGCGGCCGAGTTCTTCCGCGGCTATTACGAGACCGCGTTGCAGCCTGGCGAAATTGTCACCGCCGTCGAAGTGCCGGCGGGGCCGCGCGGCGGCGCTGCGCACTACGAGAAGTACTCGCTCGTCGACGGCGATTTCGCCGTCGTTTCCGCCGCCGTCATGCTGGCGGTCGAGAACGGCTGCTGCACGGCGGTCCAGATCGCCGTCGGCGGCGGCGCGCCGGTGCCGATTCGCTCGGCCGCGGCTGAGGCGGCGCTGATCGGCACGCCGCTGGGCGAGGCCGATATCGCCGCCGCGGCCCGCACATTGGCCGAGGCGGCGGATCCGATCGACGATTTCCGCGGCAGCGCCGCCTATCGGCGCAAGCTCATTCCCCGCATCGTGGCGCGCGCCGTGGCCGCCGCGAAACGCAAGCTGGCATAGCCCATGCGCGAAACGCTCGAATACGAGATCACCGTCAACGGCGAGCCGACGCCGGTCCGTGCCCGCGCGGAGGCGACGCTGCTCGAGGTGCTGCGCACCGAGTGCGGGCTCACGGGCAGCAAGCGCGGCTGCGATCAGGGCGTCTGCGGCGCCTGCACTGTTCAGCTCGACGGGCGGCCGGTGCGAGGCTGCCTCACGCTCGCGGCCAATGTCGGCACGCGCAAGGTGACGACGATCGAAGGCTTGGCCGGCGCATCGGCGCTGCATCCGGTCCAACAGGCGCTGCTCGACGCCGGCGCGATCCAATGCGGCTTCTGCACGCCCGGCTTCGTCGTGACCCTCGATGCGCTGCTGCGCGAGAATCCGCGGCCGAGCGCCGATGCCGTGCGGCATGGGCTCTCGGGCAATCTCTGCCGCTGCTCGGGCTATGTGAAGATCGTCGAAGCGGCGCTGCGCGCCGCGGGAGCGCAATCGTGAGCACCGCCGACCCGCTGGGCGCCAGCATTCCCCGCCTCGAGGCGCGCGACAAGGTTGCCGGCACCGCGCGCTATGTCGACGATTTCGTCCGCCCCAACATGCTGCATGCGGCGCTCGTCCAGAGCCCGTTCGCGCATGCGCGCATCCGTTCCTACAATGTCGAGAAGGCGCGCGCGCTGCCCGGCGTGCGCGCGGTCGTCACCGGCGCCGACATGCCGGTGCGGCGCGTCGGCGCGATGCTGAAGGACGAGACGATGCTGGCGACGGGCAAGGTCCGCTACGTCGGCGAGCCGGTCGCGGCGGTGGCGGCGCGCGATCCCGAGACGGCGGCGCTCGCCGCGCGCCTGGTCGAAGTCGATTACGAGCCGCTGCCGGCGGTGCTGACGATCGACGCGGCGCTGGCGCCGGGCGCACCGATTCTCCACGAGGAACTTGCGAGCTATGTGCGCGCGATGGAAGGCGGCTCGCAGGGCAACCTCATGTGGAACTCGCGGCTCGTCGAGGGCGATGTCGATCAGGCCTGGGCAA
>JBKOUH010000402.1:0-6026 GCA_046723285.1 Pseudomonadota bacterium | reverse complement strand
CGGCCGAGCGATGTGGCCCAAATCCGCAGAATGGCTCTCATCAATTTATCGCTGATCGAAGTCCCACTTGGGGAAGAATTGAGCGAGCTGTCTGGGATGCTCGACTTGAGGTCGTTGTCGATCAATGGTCGTGAATTCGATGACACCGCGGGGCGTCATCTGAATTCCTTGCCTAACCTCAGTCGCGTCGAGCTGCACGATACCCAAATTGGCAACGCAACGCTTTCGGCGCTCGGAACTCTGCCGAAACTGACAGAGGTCTTCATTTGGAACACACGCGTGACAGATGAGGGGCTGCTCGCTTTGGCGCGTGCGCCCATGCTGCGATGGGTTCTCGCAAATAGAACCGCAATAACGCCCGAAGGGGTCTCACGAGCGCAACAAATTCGACCCGAACTCAAGGTTCGCGTTGAGAGAGTTCGGTAGGAAGCTCCCTCACGCCGCCGCGTGGCCGCCGCGGTCGCCGATCACTTGCTGGCGGTGCTGGACGACCTGATCGGCCAGGCGCCCGGTCAGCTCCTGGAGATGGTCGAACTCGAACTCGAAGGTGCCGACACCCTGCGTCAGCGAGCGCAGCTCGATCACGAGGTCCTGGATCTCCGATTGCGGCATGTTCGCGTGCACTTCGTCCCAGCCCTTCCAGCCCGCCTTGGCATCGAAGCCCAGGATTTGCCCGCGCCGCCCGCTGATGAGGCTCTGGATGTTCGAGGTGAAGCCGGTCGGCGCCGAGATCGAGACCTTGTAGATCGGTTCCAGCAGGATCGGGTTGCACTTCGGCATGCCCTCGCGCATCGCGAGCGAGCCTGCGGTCTTGAACGCCATGTCGGAGCTGTCGACCGTGTGATACGAGCCGTCGTAGAGCGAAACCTGCACGTCGACGACGGGGAAGCCCAGCGGCCCGCGGCTCAGATAGTCGCGAATGCCGTCCTCAACCGCGGGGATGAACTGGCGCGGAATGCGACCGCCCACGATGTTGTCGACGAACTCGAACCCGCCGCCGCGCGGCAGCGGCTTGATCTCGACATGCACGTCGCCGAACTGGCCGTGGCCGCCGGTCTGCCGCTTGTGGCGCCCGTGCTGCTTGATGCCGTTGCGGATGGTCTCGCGATAGGCGACCTGCGGGCGGTGCGACTTCACCGCGATGTTGTAGCGGTTCTTGAGCTTGTCGATGGCGACGCGGAGATGCATCTCGCCCTGGCCCCAGATCATCATCTCGCGCGTCTCGGGGTTCTGCTGCAGCGAAAGCGACGGATCCTCCTCCACCATCTTGGCGATCGCCGCGGTGATCTTCACCTCGTCCTCGCGCTTCTCGGCCTCGATCGCGAGCGCGAACAGCGGCTTCAGCGGCGCGGGCCACTCGCCTTTCTTGGTCGAGCCGTTGCCGGCGCCGCCGATCGTGTCGCCGGTCTTGATCCCCTCCATGCGGCCCAACGCCACCACTTCGCCGGCCTTGGCGTCGGCGAGCTTCTGCTGCTGGTGGCCGAGCATGCGGAACAGGCCGCCGACGCGGTGGCCGGAAAGCTGCGCGCCGTCGGCGACGCTGCCGCCCCAGATGCGCGCGATCGAGAGCTTGCCCGAATGCGCCATGTGGAACGTTTTGAACACCGTGGCGGTGGCGGGCGTGCCGGTCGAGACGCCGAGGCGCGTGGCAGCGGCCTCGTGCGTCGGCGTTTCGTGACGCAGCGCTTTCAACAGGCGCCGGATGCCGCCGTCGTTGAACGCCGAGCCCAAGAACACCGGCACGATCTTGTCTTCCTGCAGGGTGCGCGTGAGGTGCTTGTAAATGTCTTCCTTGGGCGGCACCGATTCCTCGAGCAGCGCCTCCAGCAGCTTGTCGTCGAAGTCGGAGAGCGATTCGAGCAGCTTCTGGCGCGCCTCGCTTTCGCGCGGCTTGTCGTCCGCCGGCATCTGCACGAGTTCGGAGGCGGTGCCGGCCTTGTATTTGTAGGCGCGCTCGGAGACGAGATCGACGTAGCCCGTGATCTCCTCGCCGCTCCGGAGCGGCACCTGGCGCAGCACGAGCGGGCGCTCGGAGGCGTCCTGCAGCGCGGCCACCAGCTCGCGCATCGAGGCCCCGCGCGCCTGGTCGATCTTGTTGACGAACAGCATGTGCGGGATGCCGTGGTCGTCGAGGAACTTGAAGAGCGGCGCCAAGGCCACCGCGCGGTCGGGGTTGGGCTCGGCGACGATGATGACCGTGTCGGCCACCATCATCGCGTTGCGCGCCTCCTGCTGGAATTCGATCGAGCCGGGGCAATCGATGAAGGTCCAGGCATCGCCCAGGAATTCGGTCGAGGCGATATTGCACTCGGTCGACATGCCGCGCGCCCGCGCCTCGGCCGAGGCGTCGCCGACCGTGTTGTGGTCCTTGATCGTGCCCTTCCGCGGAATGCGCTGGGTCGCGAACAGGATGCTTTCGAGGAGTGTCGTCTTGCCGCTGAGATAGGGGCCCACCAGGGCCGCGCTTCGTGCCGATTTGGCCGCCACCATTCGCCTCCGTGGAACTCGTTACTCTCCCGGAGAGCGCGCCTCGTCGGCGAGGGGCCGCTGCAACGGCGCCCATCCGAACCGGCGCGCCCTATGTTTTGACCAGGCATCGTCGCCCGCCGCGCGCCATCGCGCAAGGGGGGAACGGATGGGGGACGGGGCGCGGTCTAACGCCGCTTGCCAAAGCCGTACATGATCGTCGCGTCGCGCCGGGCTCGGGCCACGTCTTGGAATACGCCGACCAAGGCGGCTCCCTTCGCCCCGAGCGCCTTTTTCAACCGCGGTGCATCTTCGATCACGACCACGAACGGCCCCGCCACGTCGCCGGTGAGCGCGTCGTAGAGCGCGTCGAGGTTGCGTCCGAAATGATGGGGCAGGTCGAGGTCGCGCGCGAGGATGTCGTAGACGGCGCCGATGGATTTCACGTCCGCCGGAATCACGGCGCGCGTGTCACGCTTTCGGCTCTCGGGCTTAGCGTTCTTCTTCGTCATCGCGGCGCCGGCACTTCCTGAAAGCTGCGGTAATGGTCGGTCGTCACCCACATGAGCCAGCGGCCTTTGCTCTCGCGCACGAAGATGAGGCGCGCTGCGCCGCGCCTTCCGCCGGCATAGTCGAGATCGGCTTCGATATAGCGGTTGCGTGCCGGCAGCAGGCCCTCGCGATTGCCGAAGCTGTCGCCGCCGATGGAATGGCCGGGCGCCCGGCGCCAGAGGTCGGCGCCCGGATGCCAGCCGCGCTCCTCGGCCGCGCGCTTGGTGAGATAGCAATCGGGGAGACGGCCGGTCGCATGCACGTGGCTGATCGTGCCGACCGCGGCGCGCGGATACTTCAACCCGAGCCGCTCGGCGAACGGCGCGAACGCGCGTGTCTCGGCCGCGGGCACCTCGATTGCCGTGCCGCAAACCTCTTCGGCCGCTGCAGGTGCGGAAAGGGCCGCCAGGAAAACGGCGGCGAGCCAGCCACGGGGTGAAATCATGGCGGCGAGGCTAATGGGCCAAGCCGCCGCGCGAAAGAATTTTTGCATCTCGATGGCGGGCGCCACTTGGCGGCCGGCAGCGTGAGCCCCGGCGCGCTCTAGTAATACGCGCGATGAAATTGTCCTCGATGTAGCGCAAGCCTTCGAGGAAGCGGTGCATGCCTCACCCCGGTCCATCCCGATACCGCGACGACACTATCAGGCAACTGCCGGCCGGTTTTGACTGTGCTTGCGCTCGGCGCGGGCGGGTCTGCCTCGTCCGCGGCGGTGCGTCTTTGATCCGCTGCTCGAGGCGCGGACTCGTCCGAAATCGCCGCTATTTCCGCACGTGTTGCGCCTGACGCAACGGCTGAATTGACGGCACGGCGCCCCCCGCCCGTATCGTGACGCCACTCGAATCAGCAGTCGGACGCGTTCGGGCCGCAGCGGCTCGGGAACCCGTTCGCGAGAGGGGGTGTCATGAAATTCGGCATGTTCTATCCGGTCGCCGTCGCGCGGGACACCGAGCTTGGCAAGGGTTTCTGGGGGCTCGACCGCAAGCGCTACGGCAGCACGATCGACGATTTGCGAGAGCAGGCGATCGCCGCCGACCAGACCGGCTGGACCTCGATGATGTTCGCCGAGCATCACTTCGAGATCGAAGGGTATCACGTGACACCCAATCCGCTGATGCTCAATGTCTACCTCGCCCAGCACACCAAGCGCTTGCGGCAGGGGCAGATGGGCCTCGTGCTGCCCAACTGGAATCCTCTCCGTCTCGCCGAAGACATCGCGATGGCGGATCATCTCACCGGCGGCCGCCTCGATGTCGGCTTGAGCCGCGGCTACCAGCCGCGCTCGGTCGGCGTCATGGGCCAGCACGTTCACGCCAACGCCGCCGGCAGCGGCCGCGCCGAAGTCGAGGCCACGAACCGCAAGATCGTCGAGGAATGGTACGAGGTGATGCGGCGGTGCTGGACGCAGGAGCTCTTCGATTTCGAGGGTGAATTCATCAAGGTTCCGCCGAAGGGCCTCGAGTGGAAGCATCCGATTTCGGCGAAGCTCAAGGCCGGCGTCACCGACGGCATCCTGCACCAGGTGGCGAGCGTGCCGAAGCCGCTGCAATTGCCGCATCCGCCGCTGTTCACGACGTTGAGCCAGAGCCCGGAGACGATCAACTGGTCGGCCAAGATCGGCGCCTCGGTCGTGACGCTCGCGGCCAATCTCGACATCGTGCGCTGGGTGTTCCAGACCTATGTCGACGAAGCCGCCAAGCACGGCCGCAAGCTGAAGTTCGGCCAGTACTCGAAGGGCGGCGGCGTCGTGCTCTGCCGCAACCTCGCGGTCGGCCGCACGCACGAGGAAGCGATGGAGACGGCGCGGCAAGGTTCCGCGTTCTGGACGCACTGGCTCGGCGAGTTCGGCTTCTTCGAGGCGCTGCGCATGAAGGGCCAGGAAGGGCCGGTGCCGAAGACCCACGAGCAGATGCTGAAGAGCGGCTTCGACATCGTCGGCACGCCCGACACGGTGGCCAAGGAGATCCAGCGCCTCAAGGACGAACTCGGCGTCGAATACATGATCTTCATCATGTATGGCGGCATCGTCGAGCAGCGGCGCATGCTGGACTCGATCCGCCTTTTCGGCGAGCATGTGATTCCGAAGTTTCCGGACGCGGCGGCGCGCGGAGTCGAGGCGGCGCTCGCGGGATAGGAGCGGGGCCATGGGACGCGCGGCAGGCGAGCGCACGGAAATCCGTTCGGTCGGCCGCGCCCTCGACCTGCTCGAGATGCTGCAGCAGAAGGCGCCGGCCGGCATCCGCGTCCGCGACGCGGCCGAGCGGCTCGGCGTCGATCCGGCCACCGCCTCGCGCCTGCTCTCGACCTTGATCGCGCATGGCTATGCCAGCCGCCTGCCCAACCGCCGCTTCATGCTCGGCACGCGCTCGCTCTGGCTCGCCACGGCCTGGGTCGACCGGCTGATCCAGATCGCGGCGCCGGCGATGACGCGCATCGCCGGCAGCTGCAGCGGCACGGTCTACCTGTTGCAGCTCGTTGGCTCGGAGGCCGTGGCGCTCGCGCGCCTCACCGGCGACCGGCGCACGATGAGCAACGAGGTCGGCCCCGGCTATCCGCTTTGGGCCACCGCCGCCGGCCGCGCGCTGTTGAGCAGCGTGCCGCCGATCCAGCGCCCGACCTTGCTGCCGATGGAGCCGTTCCCGGCCTTCACGCCGCGCACCAAGACGCGCTGGGCGGAGATCAGCGCCGCGTTGAAGGACGCGTGCCCCGACGGCATCCACGCCGAGGAAGGCGAGATCGATCCGCGCTTGAGCTGCTACGCGACGCCGCTGCCGCGCGGCGGCCGCAACGAGACGCTGGCGATGGCGATCAGCTTCGAATCGGGCCGCCCCGAAATCGACCGCCAGCAGATGCGCCAAGCCCTGCAGCGCGAACGCCAGGAAATCGCGAAGCAGATTTGAGCGGGGTAGTTTCGGCCTGAAGCAGGCATGGCGTCGGCGCAGTGCGTGCATCCATCCTTCGAGGCGCCGCGAACGCAAGAGCGTTCGCCGCGCACCTCAGGATGAGGC
>JBKOUH010000252.1:0-5543 GCA_046723285.1 Pseudomonadota bacterium | reverse complement strand
ATGTTGTAGTTAGCCACGGTCCCCTCCGATCGGTTGTTTGCCGGCGTCACTGCTTGACGTCGGCGACTTTCCCCTTGGTCAGCGCCACCAATTCCTCCGCCGCCAGCGGGAAGACCGCGTGCGGTGTGCCGGCAGCGGCCCAGAGGCTTCCGAGCGTCAGCAAATCCTTGTAGATCATCACGACCGGCGGCGTCTCGTGCGCCAGCGGCGGCACGCCGCCGATGACGAAGCCGGTGCGGCCGCGCACGAATTCCGCGTCGGCCTTGCCGATGCCTTCGCCGATCAGAACCGCCACTTTCTTCTCGTCGACGCGGTTGATGCCCGAGGCGATGACCAGCACCGCGCGCTGCGATTGCTTGGCGCGGAAGATGATCGATTTCGCGATTTCGGCGACGCCGCAGCCGATGGCCGCCGCGGCCTCGGCGCTGGTGCGCGTGCTCGACGGCATCACGCGCACGCGGCCCGGATGGCCGAGCTTCGCTAGCGCGTCTTGCACGCGCTGGGCTGCCGGCGGCAGCGCCGATGTCTCGCCGTCGGTCCGCGCTTCGTTCATGCGATGAATCCTTCGAGCCCGCGCACGAGGCCCCGGATGCCGGAAACCTTGCGGATCGCGAGCAGCGTGCCCGCGACATAGGGCGATGCGCTCGAGCCGGCATCGTGCCGGATCGTGAGCCGTTCGTCGGGCGCGCCGACCACGCTCTCGACCGAGAGAACATAACCGGGCAGGCGCAGGCTATGGACCTGCACCGGATGCGCTCCGGTCTTGATACCCGCACCGCGCGTGGCTGGAATGCCGGACAGTTTCTCGACCGGCGTCGAAGTCGCGGGCTGCCGCGCGGCCGACAAAAGCTCGGCCAATTCGCGGCCGGTGCCCGAGGGCGTGTCCGGCTTGCCGGCGCTGGCATAGTCGATGATCTCGACATCGGGCACATAGCGCGCCGCCTCGAGCGTGAATTTCTTCAGCAGCGTCGCCGTGATCGAGAAATTGCCGGCGGCGATGACGCCGACGCCTTGAGCCACCGCCTTCGCCTCGATCTCCGCATAGTCCGCGGCGCCGAGGCCCGAGGTCCCGATGACCACGTGGCGGCCCGCGGCAATCGCGGCCAGGGCGTGGGACTTCACCACGCCGGGCTTCGTGTAATCCACGACAACGTCGGCGGGAATACGCAACGCTTCTTCGAGACCGGCGACGATGTAGACGCCATTTCGCGCCACCCCAGCCGCCTCACCCGAGTCTCGGCCCGCCGCGGACCGGCCGACCGCGCCCACGAGCTTCAAGTCGTCGATCTTGGCGAACGCAGCAACGAGAGCTCGCCCGACCCAGCCAGTCGCGCCTGCGATAATGACGCGGGTCATTGCGCCAATTCGTGCGAGCGTTTGGTGGCGGCGGCGACGGCCTTGCGCATCAGCGCCGGCAAGCCGTCTGGCGCCATCAGTACCATGAGCGCGGCCTCGGTGGTGCCGCCCGGGCTGGTGACGTTCTCGCGGAGCTTCTTGGGCTCCTCGGGCGAGACGACGAGCAGCGCGCCGGAGCCGGCCACCGTCGCGCGCGCCAGTTGCGCGGCGAGCTTAGCGGGAAGGCCCGCCTCCTCGCCCGCCTTGGCGAGGCATTCGGTCATGAGGAACACGTAAGCGGGGCCGCTGCCGGAGACGGCGGTGACCGCATCCATCTGCTCCTCGTCGGTGACCCAGACGACCTCGCCGACCGCGGTCAGCAGCTCCTCGCAGAGCGCGTGCTGCGCGGCCGAAACATAGGCGTTGGCGATGGCGGCCGTGATGCCGCGGCCGATCGATGCCGCGGTGTTGGGCATCGCGCGCACGATGGCCGCGCGCTTGCCCAGCGCATCCTGGAAATAGTCGATCGTGCGCCCGGCCGCGATCGAGAGCACGACGACGCCCTCTTGCGCGAAGCGGCGGAAGTTCGGCGCCACCTCGTCCATGATCTGCGGCTTCACCGCGACCACGATGATGTCGGGCTTGTAGGCGCCCGAAAGCTCGTGCGGCGATTTCACGTGCGCGATGCCCTGTGGCAGGGCGGCCGTGGCTTTCCGGAACGAGGAAGCTTCGGGCTCGACGACGGTGATCGCGGCCGGCGCCCGCCCGGCTTCGATCCATCCACTGAGCAGGGCCCCGCCCATCTTGCCGCAGCCGACGAGCAGGATCCCGCCGGCCGCGCTGGTCATGGGGTCATGCCTCGCCGACGGTTTCCAGCAACGAGGCGGCGATCGCCTCTTCGGCGGTCTTACCGCCCCAGGTCACGAATTGGAAGGCGGGGTAGAAACGCTCGCATTCGGTGAGCGCGATGTCGACCATGTCCTCGAGCTGCTCGACGCTGGCGCCCTGGGCGCCGCGCAACAGTACGGTGTGGCGGAAGACCGGTGTCGACTCCTCGGTCGGCAGCACGAAAGCGCCGAGCCAGAGCTTGGTGTTGATCAGCGTCAGCAGTTCGGCCACCGGCGTGAAGCGCTTCTTCGGCACCTTCATGTCCATGAAGCAGGAAAGGTGCATGGCGGAGAGATCTTCGCTCCACACGAAGTGGAGGTGGTAGGCGCACCAATGGCCGGGAAACTCGACCGACAACTCGTCGTCGCCGGAGCGCTGAAACGACCATTCGTTGGCGGAGACAATTTCTTCAACGATATCGAGGGGATTGCGTGCGGATTTGATTTCGCGTTGGGCTAAGGCGGTCATTCGGCGTCTCGTCCTCCTCGGACGGCGGCCGGTTGGAGAGCCGCCGTGCACACTCGGTTCGCTGTCTCCGCGATTCCCCCCGCCGAGATGTTGTGGCCGAGGGCCACGGGAACACCACCCGCTGTTCACGTTGCCAAATTCGGAGTCGCCCCGCAATAAGTTTTGCGTGCCTATCCCGATGATTCCACAAGCTATTGAGAGGACTCGGGGACGAGTCGGTCTAATCGCTTGAAATGACTCGGAACCGAGTCAAAACCGCCTGTGCATAGCGGACGATGTTCGCCGCGTAGAGGCGCATTACACGCGCCCCCGGAGCGAAGTCGAATGGGGCGCCCCCTACGCTTTCGACGCCATCGCCTCCAGCGCGACGACGCGCGCTTCGAGCGCCGCGACTTTCGCGGCCAAGTTTTCCTGCTCGGTGCGCGCTTTGGCGGCCATCGCGCGCACGGCTTCGAAATCTTCGCGCGGGACGAGATTGGCGTCGGCCAGCATCGCGGTGAGCCGCGCCTTGATCATGCCCTCGACCTCGCCGCGGAAGCCGGCGGCCACGCCCATCATGCCGTTGGCAAGCCGGGCGATGTCGTCGAGCACGCGATTGGATGTCTGCATTCGTGGCCTCCGCTGCCGATGGGTCGACTCTACGGGCCCGCCTTGCCGCACTGCAATAGCGCTACTATAAGCGCCGGGCTGCGGAGCAACACATGATCGTCGTCACCGGCGGCGCCGGATTCATCGGCTCGAATCTGATCGCGGGGCTGGAAGCGCGCGGCGCCGGCGAGATCGCCGCCGTCGATTGGCTCGGCAACGAGGGCAAGTGGCGCAACCTCGCCAAGCGCGAGCTCGCCGCGATCGTGCCGCCGGATGACCTGTTCTCCTATCTCGGCTCGCTCCGCGACCACAACGACACGACGATCTTTCACTTGGGCGCCATCTCCTCGACCACCGAGACCGATGCCGATCTCATCGCGCGTACCAACATCGAGTTGCCGCAGAAGCTCTGGCGGCTCGCCGCCGAGCGCGGCTGGCGGCTGATCTACGCCTCTTCGGCCGCGACCTATGGCGACGGCGCGCAAGGCTTCGACGACGACGGCAGCAGCGCGGGCCTCGCCAAGCTCCGGCCGATGAACGCCTACGGCTGGAGCAAGCACGTCTTCGACCGCTTCGTCGCGCGCCAGGTTTCCGGCAACGCGGCGCGGCCGCGGCAATGGGCGGGCCTCAAATTCTTCAACGTGTTCGGGCCCAACGAGTACCACAAGGGCACGATGCGCAGCGTCGTCCACCAGATCCATCCGCGCATCGTGGCCGGCGAGACCGCGCGCCTGTTCAAATCCTACCGGCCCGACGTACCCGACGGCGGGCAGAAGCGCGATTTCATCTGGGTGGGAGATTGCGTGGACGTCATGCTTTGGCTCTACGATCATCCTGCGGTGAACGGCCTCTTCAACTGCGGCACCGGCCAGGCGCGGAGCTTCGAAGATCTGGCGCTCGCGGTCTTCGCCGCCGCGGGCTAGCCGTCCAAGATCGTCTACATCGACATGCCGCCCGAGATCCGCCCGCGCTATCAATACTTCACCGAGGCCAAGATGGAGCGCCTGCGCGCCGCCGGCTACAAAGCGCCGTTCATGCCGTTGGAAGACGGCATCGGCCGCTATGTGCGCGATTTCCTCGCGACCAACGAACCCTATCTCTGATGCTCGATTTCCTACTCGCCATCCCCTACCCGCGCATCGATCCGACCGCGTTCGCGATCGGGCCTTTCGCCGTGCGCTGGTATGCGCTCGCCTATGTGGCCGGGCTTGTCTTCGCCTGGTGGCATGTGCGCGGCATCGTCTCGGCGCGGCCGGCGGGCAAGCGCATTATGGAGCCCAAGGACGTCGACGACCTTCTCTTCTGGGCGACCTTCGGCGTCGTGCTCGGCGGGAGGCTGGGCTACGTGCTGTTCTACAAGCCCGGCTATTACATCGAGCATCTCGACGAGGTGTTCTCGCTGTGGAAGGGCGGCATGTCGTTCCACGGCGGCCTCATCGGCGTGATCCTGGCGATGACGTGGATCGCGCGCACGCGAAAGCTCGTCATGCTGTCGGTCTACGATCTGGGCGCCGTGGCGACGCCGATCGGGCTATTCCTCGGGCGCATGGCGAACTTCATCAACGGCGAACTCTGGGGCCGGCCGTCGGACGTGCCCTGGGCGATGGTGTTTCCGACGGGCGGGCCGCAGCCACGCCACCCGAGCCAGCTTTACGAGGGACTCCTCGAAGGCATCGTGCTGTTCTCGTTCCTCTGGATCATGCGCAAGCGCGGCGACGCGCTCTCGCGCCCGGGCGAGCTCGGCGGCTGGTTTTGCTTCGGCTACGGATTGGCGCGCATCGCCGGCGAATTCTTCCGCGAGCCCGATGCGCATCTCGGCTATCTGCTCGGGCCGATCACGATGGGCATGGTTCTGAGCGTGCCGGTGGTTGCGGTCGGCCTCTTCTTCGTCTGGCGCGCGCGCAAGCGCGCGGCCAAGCCGGCGGCGGCATAGAGCCGGCCTTTCGTGGGCCCAACGGACCGCGATCCGCCGCTGCTTACGCTTTTGCGGCGCATGATCGCCGAACAGGGGCCGATTTCGGTCGCCGCCTATATGGCGCTCGCGCTCGGCCATCCGCGCCACGGCTATTACATGACGCGCGATCCGTTCGGCGCGCGCGGCGATTTCATCACGGCACCGGAAATCTCGCAGCTCTTCGGCGAGAGCCTCGCGGTCTGGTGTGCGCTCGCCTGGGCCGCGATGGGGCGGCCGGCGCCGGTGCCGCTCGTCGAGCTCGGGCCCGGCCGCGGCACGCTGCTGGCGGATCTCACGCGCACGCTCGACA
>JBKOUH010000437.1:0-11229 GCA_046723285.1 Pseudomonadota bacterium | reverse complement strand
GTGCTGGTGGGCGACGAAATCGTGGCTGCCATTGATCTCAAGACCGACCGCGAGCGCGAGAAGCTGCTGGTCCAGCAATGGACGTGGATCGACCGCCGCTCGCGCACGCACAGGAAGGCGATCGAGGAGGCCCTGCATCGCTTCGAGCGATTTCAGCTCGCGCGCTGAGCAGCCGCGACGGCCGGCTGCGGTTCGCAGACCCGGCTCACACGGCGTGACGCAGGATGACGCGGCGGAAGGAATGGGGTGCGAGCGTGTTCGTTGTGAACAGCGCATACGCCGAAGAGAGAGAAGACATGGCGACCATCGTGACCCCCATGAATGAACGCCGCTCGATCGGCCGCGCCGGCGCGCGCCTCGGATTCTGGCTCGGCATCGCGGCGCTGGTGCTTCTGGCGGCGGGCCCGCTCGGCTGGCGCACCGGGCTGATGCATTACCGGGTCGGACTCATTTATTTGATGCCTGCGGCGGCGCTGGCGGCAGCCGCGGCCGTCATGGTCTCGCTCGTTTCGTTCGGCTGGTGGCGCTCGCTCGCGCGGCGCCGCCGCGTCTTGGCGGCGATCGGGCTCGTGCTCGGCGCGGCCGTCCTCTCGGCGCCGCTGCAGGCGTATCTGCGGCGCGGCACCGCGCCGTCGATCCACGACATCACCACCGACACGGCCCATCCGCCGGCCTTCGTGGCGACCCTCCCGGCCCGCGCGGCCGAGAACGGCAGCCCGGTTGCTTACAGCGCCGATACGGCGCGCCAGCAACGCGCGGCCTTTCCCGATATCGCGCCCGTCGTGACCGCGTTGCCGCCCGCGGACGCCTTCAAGCGTGCGCTCGAGACGGCGCGCGGCATGCCGGGTTGGACGATCGTCAGCAGCGACGCCACGCAAGGCCGCATCGAGGCCTATCAGCAGAGTCTCTTCTACGGTTTCACCGACGACGTCGTGATCCGCGTCGCCGCCGACGGCAGCGGCAGCCGCATCGATATGCGTTCGGTCAGCCGCCAAGGCCGCGGCGATTTCGGCGTCAACGCCAAGCGCGTGCGCGCTTACCTCGCGGCGCTGAAGCAGCGGCTCGGATAGGACGCGCCGCCGCGCTTCGCATTGCTCAGCCCAACCCCCGCACCAGTTCGGCCGCGAATTCCGAGAGCGTGTCGTCGCGCGCGCCCATCACCACGATGCGGTCGCCGGGGCGGGCGAGCGCGAGGAGCTTGTCGCCGCAGGCCTTGCGCTCTTTGAAGGCGAGCGCGGTGCGGCCCTTGGCGGCGACGGCGCGGACGATGTCTTCGCTCGTCACATCGCGCTTGACGGTGCCGCCGTAATAGACGGGCTCCGGCATCACCAGCACGTCGCCGGGCGCCAGATGTTCGGCGAAGCAGTCGACGAGCGCGCGCTGCATGAGCTTGAGCGGCCCGTAGCCGTGCGGCTGGAAGAGAACAAGGACGCGCCCCGGAAACGCGTGCAGCGTCGCGAGCGTTGCCGCGATCTTGTCGGGATTGTGCGCGAAATCGTCGATGACGGTGACGCCGTTGGCCGTGCCGACGAGCTCGAAGCGCCGCTTGATGCCGCTGAAGCTCCCGAGTGCCGCCGTCGCGTCCTTGAGCGAGACCCCGCACGCACGCGCGGCGCCGAGCGCCGCGAGCGCGTTCGCGACATTGTGCGCGCCCGGCATCCGCAGCTCGACCCTGGCGCCGTTCCCGCCGCGCGCGCGCACCGCGAAGCGTATGCCGTCGGGCCCCGGCTCGAGGCCGCTTGCCACGAGATCGGCGCCCGGATCGGAGAGGCTGTAGGTCGAGGCCGCGCCCGCGGCGAGCGAGGCCGCCAGCGTCTTCGTTTCAGCGTTGTCGAGATTGAGCACGACCGTCTTGGCCTTCGCGGCGAATGCGCGGAAAAGGGCGCGAAGCTCGTCCATCGATTTGTGGTCGAGCGAGATGTTGTTGAGCACCGCGATCTTCGGATGAAACAGCGCGATCGAACCGTCGCTTTCGTCGACTTCGCTCACGAAGATATCGCCGCTTCCGACGGCGGCGCTGGCGAAGGGAATCTCGGACGTCATAAAATTCTTCATGATCGCGCCGTTCATGATCGTGGGCGCGCGGCCCGCCTGCCGCAGGATCCAGCCGATCATGCCCGTCGTCGTCGATTTGCCGCTGGTCCCGCCGACGGCGATGCTGAGCGGGGCCGCGTTGAACAATTGCGCCAGGAGCTCGGCCCGCCGCAGCATCGGCACGCCGAGCCGCCGCGCGGCCACGACATCCGGAACCGTGTCCTCGACCGCGGCCGAAGTCACCAGAATCTGCTCGGCGCGCGTGACGCCGCTGCCGTCCTGCGCATGCAGCGCGATGCCGCGCGCCTTCAGGAATTCGAATTTCCGCGCGAGCCGCCCCTGGTCGAGCGAGCGGTCCGAGCCCTCGACCGCGTAGCCTTGCGCCTTCAGGATCAGCGCCAGCGGCAACATCCCGCTACCGCCGATTCCACAGAAGAAATATGGTCGCTGCTCGACTCGGGCCGAATCCATGCGCACTGATCGCACGAGCGCGCGCGCCGGTAAATGGTTCATGGCAATTGCGGGCGTAGACAAAGGGGCAGGGGATCGTATGACGCGAAAAGTTAAGATCGGCATCGTGGCGCCGTCCTCGCGGCTCGAGCCGGCCATGGCCGAGCGCGTGACGCGGCTCGCGGCCGAACGCTTTCCCGCGGTCGAGCTCCATGTCCATCCGCAATGCTTCCTTTCGGCGGGCCATTTCGCCGGCGCCGATGCCGTGCGCGCCGCCGCGTTCGTGGAGGTCGCCAACGACGCCGCGTTCGACGCGCTCTGGTTCGGGCGCGGCGGCTATGGCTCCGGGCGCATCGCGGCGCTGGTCCTGCCGAAACTCGGCGACGTAGCGCGGCGCAAGAGCTATCTCGGCTACAGCGACGCCGGAGCGCTGCTTGCCGGGCTCTATGCCAACGGATTTCCCAATATCGTGCACGGGCCGATGCCGGCTGACATCAACCGCGAAGGCGGCGACGCGGCCGTTGCGCGCGCGCTCGCCTGGCTCGCCGATCGCGCACCCGAGACGTTGGAGCCGTCTCTGGCAAACTCGGGCAAGGCCGCGGCGTTCAACCTTATGACCTTCAGTCAGCTCATCGGCACGCCGCTGCAGCCCGATCTATCCGGTCATGTGCTGATGCTGGAGGAAGTTTCGGAGCACATGTACCGCATCGACCGCTCGCTGTTTCACATCACGAGCAATCCGGCGGTAAGGCGCGTCGCCGGCATCCGCCTCGGCCGCTGCAGCGCGATCCCGCCCAACGATCCCGATTTCGTGCTGAACGAAGTCGAGGTCGTCGAGCATTGGTGCAAGGTCTCGGGCATTCCCTATTTGGGGCGCGCCGATATCGGCCACGACGCGGCCAACAAGATCGTGCCGTTTGGTGCGCTGCGGCTCTCTTGAGCCTCAGCTTCGCGCGCGGCGGAAGAAGCCGGTCGTGCGCTCTCGGAAGCTGCGCGGGCGCAGAAGGCTGATCGCGAACATGAGGACCAAGGCGCCAATAAGCGCGATGAGGAGCCGCTCGAGCACGGCGTTGCCGAAGTGCAGCGAGACGTTCAACGCCTGAAAAAGCCAGCGCCCGATCAGCGCGCCGACCAGCCCCACGACGATATTGCCGAGGATGCCGTAGCCGCTGCCGCGCAGGAACAGACCCGCCAACCAGCCGGCAAACGCGCCGATGGCCAGCGTCACCAACCAGGAATCGGCACTCATATCGAACACCCCTGCTTATTGCCATGTCGTCAACGCATGAAGCAGGGGTTAGTGCCTCGGCCCCGCGGCCGGCGTTTTAGCCCACTTTCGCCTTCTCGAGCACGCCCAGCCAGTTCTCGCCGGTGATCTTGCGTACGTTTTCGGGCGTGGTGACGCGGTTCAACGCGGCGACGAGCGCGGGAAAGCCCGAAGGATCCTTGGGCGTGTTGCTGCGCCCGCCGGTCATGTCGAGGCCGATGCCGACGTGGTCGGCGCCGACCGTGTCGATGACGTGCTTCGCGCTCTGCGCCCATTCATCCGGCGTCGGCACGAGCGCCGCCGCCTCGGGATCGTCGCTCCAAGGCTCGGCCGTGGCGCGGAAGCGCGCCCCCGCTTCGGCGTCGAGGCGCGCGCCGTACTCGCCGTGATCGCCGGGCGGGCGCTCGAAATTCGGCCGGTAGCCGCCGAAATCGAAGAACGGCTTCGAGACGCGCGCGAACTTCTCGCGATTGGCCACAATCCAGGCGGCGTAGCGCTTGCTGGTGAGCGCCGCCCAGGCGTGGATGCCGATCATGCCGCCCTTGCCGGCCAGCTTCTTCAAGAGATCGTCGGAGAGGCCCGGCCCGCCGGTGATGGCGCGCAGGCCATCGTGGCTGTCGACGACGGGTGCGGCGCTCGCCTCGATGATCTGCGCCTGCGAGGCCTCGGTGCCGTGCGCGACGTCGATGAGGATGCCGAGGCGGTTCATCTCCTTGATCAGCGCCCGCCCTTTGTCGTTGATGCCGTTGTAGTGGTTGGGCTGCTGGCCGCTGGTGAGCGGGGCCAGCGCCGTGTCGGCGAAGCCGTTGAAGCCGGATTGCGTCGTGAACTGAATCGAGCGCAGGCCGAGGCGATAGAGCGCGCGCAGCACGTCGATGTCGCCCTCGTGGTCCCAGCCCGACTCGACGCCCATGAACACGGCCATGCGTCCGCTCGCCACGATGCGGCGCGCATCGGCGGCGCTCAACGCCACGTCCATCTTGTCTTTGTTCGCTTCGGTGACGCGATAGAACGTCTCGACGAGCCGCAGCATCTGCTTCGGCGTCTGATTGTAGCCCCAATAGCTGTAGGTGCCGAGATTCTCGATGATGACGTTGATGCCGGCGGCGCGGGCGCGCGCGTAGTCCCAGCCGGTCGACTGCGGCTTCCAGGGATCGATCTTCTCCCAATAGACGCGCGTCGTGATGTGCACGTGGCCGTCCATCATGATCTGCGGTCCGGAGGGCGTGGCGGTTTCGCCGTGCGCGGCCTCGACCGCCAGCGGAGCGGCAGCGGCGGCCAAAGCTCCGCCGCCGATGGTCTTCAGCACCGAACGGCGCGAGCGGGCGAGCGGCAAGTGCGGCATGTGACGTTCCTCGCTCGAGGTTCAATTTTGTGGCCGCCGGGGCGGCGCTATTCTCGCGATAGGAAACGCCGCCCGCGCCGGTTTGGCAAATGCAACGCCGCGATGCGGCACAGGCCGGCCATGCAACAGACGCGGATTTGACTTTGCTCTCGTTCGTTCAATCGCCGAGACGCGACCAAGGGGTGGCCCATGCACGACGACGAACGCGCGATCCGCGCGCTGATCGAAACCTGGATGGCGGCCAGCAAGTCCGGCGACACCGCGAAGGTGCTGAGCCTCATGACCGACGACGCGGTCTTCATGGTTCCGGGCCACGAGCCGTTCGGCAAGGAGGCGTTCGCGGCGGCGTCGAAAGACCAGGCTGGAATGGCGATCGACGGCTCGAGCGACATTCGCGAGATCAAAGTGCTCGGCGACTGGGCGTATTTGCGCACCCATCTGACCGTGACGATGAGGCCGAGCGGCGGCAAGCCGATCCGGCGCGTGGGCTACACGCTCACGATCCTCACGAAAACCTCCGACGGGCGCTGGCTCTTGGCGCGCGACGCCAACCTATTGACGGTAAAGCCCGATTGAGCGCCCCGGTGCAGGGATAAGCAGACCGTAAACCGTGCCGGTGTAAGCAACGCGGCCCTGGAACCCTCGAGGAACGCGGCGCTGACGGAGCGCCAGCACGCGCTCGATGCAACGGCGCCCGAAGTGCCGATCTGGCATCCGATGGCGAAGCAGATCATTCAGCTCGGCCTCGCCAAACCGTTCGTCGAATACGACGCCAAATCGATCGAGGGATCGCACGGATACGGCCCGTGGCTGCGCTGGCGCTGGGCCGAAGCGAAGAATCGCGGCGCCGACGATACACAGGCGTGGCGGCGATCCGCGACTGCGCGCGTCATCGGCCGGCGGTGTGGGAAGCAGAGGACAAGCGCAAGAAGAAGGGCGCCGCCTATTCCGCGCCCGCGCTGGGCGAGCATCTGGCCCGCGCGCTGACGTGGACATCGAGCGGCGACGTCTTCCACCCCTGGGTGGCGGATGTGGACGGCCAGCGCTGGCGCGTGGGCCTCAACGATTTCCCCGACGACCTCATGTACACGCTCGTCGTCGGCGATGACGAGATCGGCAGCTTTCACGATTGGCCCGAGGCCTGGAAGCGGCCTTAGTCGGCCTTCAACAGCGCCTTCGCAATCTCTTCCCACTCCTCGCCATGCGCGGCGGTCGCGACTTGGCGGCCGGCGCGGCCATACCAAAAGCGCGCGTTCTCCTCGTCGCCTTCCATGCGATGCAGATAGGCATGGACCCAGGCGCCGGCCTTGTCGTTGCGTTTCTGCGCGGCGTCGTGCGCGCGCTCCCAGAAGCCGTTGGCCGCATACCAAAGCGCTTCGATCGCCGGGGGGAGGCCCGGCGGCGGCGCCATGTCGGCCAGCGTTGCCTTGAACGCGGCATAGCCCATCGGCCGAGGACTGCGTTTGACCAACTTCTTCATGACTCTCGATATGCGATGCGCGGTCCGTCTTGCCAAGCGGCCGATGCCGCCGCTGCATCGGCATGCGCGGGATTGGGTTGAACGGCAGCGGGGGCAGCCGATAATCGCGCCCGCAGCGACCGCAACGGGAAGGAAACATGGCCAGCAAATTCTTCGCGACGTTCCTCGACGAACTCGAGGCGCGCACCGAGATCGAGGACGCGTTGAATCGCTTCGCGCGCGCTGTCGACCGGCAGGATTGGGCACTCGCGCGCACGCTTTATCACGACGGCGCGTTCGACGATCACGGCTTCTTCAAAGGGCCGCCCGACGCGTTCCTGGCCCATATCGCGAAGACGCACGCAGGCCAGGACCATTCGATGCACTTCAACAGCAACGTGCTGATCGAGTTCACTGCCGCGGACCGCGCGTTCGTGGAGACCTATGTCCTGGTGCTGCAGCGCTTCCGTCCCGGCGCCACCAACGTGCCCGCGGGCAGCCAGGGCCTGCGCGTGCTCGCCTCGGCGCGCTACCTCGACCGCTTCGCCAAGCGCAACGGCGAATGGCGCGTCGTCCATCGCACGCTGGTCTTCGGCGACATGCAGGCCGAGCCGATGAAGGAGCCGAGCAAATTTCCGCCCGAATTCGCCGTGCAAGTGCACGGGATGAGCGATCCACTTTACAAGTTGCCCCGATCCTAGGGGCCGGTCCCCGACCCGCCCGCATTGCCGCATGGCGGAACTGTGCGCATTCGACGGACGTCACAACGGGCGGGTCGGGGACCCGCCCCTACGTAGGAGGTGGTTTTAGCGCGCCTTCACCGACGGGATCGCCAAGCCCTTGGTGAGGAATTCTTGGGGGCGGTCCTTCTTGCCAAGGCGCCGGCCTTCGCCGCCGAGGCCGGCGCCGAGATCGCCGACCGCCATGCCGAGGCCTCGGACTGCGGCTCATCATGGGCGAGGCTCCGTGCTCGGCCGGCCGCGGCTCACGCGGCCAGCTTGCCCTTTATATACGCGCCAATCAGCAGCGCCGCAGGATAGGAAACCTGCTCTTCGGTCTGCGCGTGCAGCATGAGCTTCTGGGCAAAATGCACGATGCCGGGCTTGTTCTCGGCCGTGGCCGCCTCGATGAGCTTTTTCAAGGCGGCGACGATCTCCGCGTGCTCGGCGAGCATCTTCGGCAAATCGGCCGCGAGCTTGTCGGTCATCTTGAGCGCATCGGCCATCGCCGGCTCGAACCGGCCCTGCGACAGCGGTACCAGCAGGCCGAGCGGCGGCAGCGCGTATTCCTCCTCCTTGACGAAGTGATGGTGCAGCACTTTCGCCACGGCCTGGGCCGCTTCGCCGGTCCGTCCGCCGGCCTTGGTCGCCTCGACCAGATCGGCGTGCAGTTCGTCGTGTTCGGCCTTCATCGACTGCGGGATTTCAAATTTCATCGTAGCCTCCTCTGAGGAGCTGGTGCCGCATGGGCGCCGGCTCTCCGCTGCCTCATTTCTCGTACTCGTCGCCGGCGGCGCCCTCGATCGCCTGGCGCAGCCCTTCGACGTAGGTCACGAAGCCGAGGTCCGCGCTGATGCGTTCGGCGTGATCCCGATCGAGCGCCGGAGCATACACATTCGCGACCCGGCGAAGCTCGAAGCGATCGTGCACGCCGGCGAATGACGCCGAGCAAGGGGCGAGGGCCGTCAGCTCGGCCGCGACGGCGGGATTTTCACGCCTTTGGTCAGGAACTTCTGCGGCCGGTGCTTCTTGCCGAGCCGCCGACCTTCGCCGCCAAGGCCGGTGCCGGCCGGCTGCCAGTTCGGCACGAGGTGGTGCTTGCCGGGGCCGATGAGATCGGCGCGGCCCATGCGCTTCAGCGCCTCGCGCAGCATCGGCCAGTTCTCGGCATCGTGGTAGCGCAGGAACGCCTTGTGCAGCCGGCGCTGGCGCAGGCCCTTGACCGACTCGACGCGCTCCGAGCCGCCGTGACGCACCGGCTTCAGCGGGTTCACGCCCGAATGGTACATCGCGGTGGCAAGCGCCATCGGGGAGGGCAGGAAGGTCTGCACCTGATCTGCGCGATAGCCGTTGCGCTTCAGCCAAAGCGCCAAGTGCATCATGTCTTCGTCGGTCGTGCCCGGATGCGCGGCGATGAAATAGGGGATGAGGTAGTATTCCTTCTTCACCGCGCGCGCCGCCGCATCGAACAGTTGCTTGAAGCGGTCGTAGGCGCCGATGCCCGGCTTCATCATCTTGGAGAGCGGGCCCTCTTCGGTGTGCTCGGGTGCGATTTTCAGATAGCCGCCGACATGGTGCGTGACGAGCTCCTTCACATAGGCGGGGCTCTTGACCGCGAGGTCGTAGCGCACGCCCGAGGCCACCATCACCTTCTTGATGCCTGGAATTTCGCGCGCCTTCTTATAAAGGCCGATCAGCGCTTCGTGGCTCGTGTTGAGATTCGGGCAGACGCCGGGGTAGACGCAGGAAGGCCGCCGGCACGCTGACTCGATCGCTTTGTCCTTGCAGGCCATGCGATACATGTTCGCGGTCGGCCCGCCGATGTCCGAGATGTAGCCGGTGAAGCCCGGCACCTTGTCGCGGATCGACTCGATCTCTTTCAAGATCGAGCCCCCGGAGCGGTTCTGGATGATGCGGCCTTCGTGCTCGGTGATCGAGCAGAATGAGCAGCCGCCGAAGCAGCCGCGCATGATCGTCACCGAGAAACGGATCATGTCCCAGGCGGGAATCTTCGCGTCGCCGTAGGAGGGGTGCGGCGCGCGGCCGTAGGGCAGCTCGTAGACGCCGTCCATCTCGGGCGTCGTCAGCGGGATCGGCGGCGGCGTCACCCAAAGCTCGCGGTCGCCGTGCTTTTGCACGAGCGCGCGCGCATTGCCGGGATTGCTCTCCCGGTGCAGCACGCGCGAGGCCCGCGCATAGGCCTCGGGATCGTTCTCCACCTGCTCGAAGGCGGGCAGGCGGATGACGGTCTTCTCGCCCGCGCTTGCGCGCGCGATGCGCGCCCCCTCGTCGGAGGCGTCGAGATCGTCGGCATGAACTTCGGTCCACCCTTCGGGCACCGCGGACTTCATCACCGCGACGCCGCGGATGTCGTCGAGGCTCGCCGGCGCCTCGCCCTTGGCGATGCGATGCGCAACCTCGACGATCGCGCGCTCGGCATTGCCGTAGAGCAGGATGTCGGCTTTGGCGTCGACGAGGACCGAGCGGCGCACCTTGTCGGACCAGTAATCGTAATGCGCGATGCGGCGCAGCGAGGCCTCGATGCCGCCGAGCACGATTGGCACTTCCTTATAGGCCTCGCGGCAGCGCTGCGCGTAGACGAGCGTGCAGCGGTCAGGGCGCTTGCCGCCTTCGCCGCCGGGTGTGTAGCTGTCGTTGTGCCTGAGGCGCCGATCCGAGGTGTAGCGGTTCACCATCGAATCCATGTTGCCGCCGGTGACGCCCCAGAAGAGCTTGGGGCGCCCGAGCGCCGTGAACGCCTCGGCGCTCTGCCACTCCGGCTGCGATATGATGCCGACGCGGAAGCCCTGCGCCTCCAAAAGCCGCCCGATGATGGCCATGCCGAAGCTCGGATGGTCGACATAGGCGTCGCCGGTGACCAGCACGACGTCGCACCCGTCCCAGCCGAGCTGCTCCATTTCCGCCCGCGACATGGGCAAAAACGGCGCCGTCCCGAACCGGTGCGCCCAGTGCTTGCGATAGGAAAAGAGCGGCTTCGGCTGCACATCCATAAGGGCAAGAGATACGTCGCCCCGTCCGGCGAAACAATTGCCGATTCCGGCTTGGCGGCGCGCGATGTGTCTCATCCTTGCCCGCCGGAGCGTTCGCCGGCGCGGATCGCGGCACGTTATGAAACGTTGACGTTTCGTTATGAAACGGCTACGTTCTACATACAAGGCCTGCTGGGCAAACGATGCTTGGGAGAAGCGCGCGATGGCCGCCTGCATTCGCTATATCGTCCATGACGTCAACGCTGCGATCGAGTTCTACACGAAACATCTCGGCTTCCGGGTCGAGATGCATCCGGCTCCGGCATTCGCGGAGATTTCACGCGGCGACATGCATCTCTACCTGACACAGCCCGGGCTTCGAGGCGGCGGGGCTCCCATGCCTTCCGGCGAGCAGCAGACCCCCGGCGGCTGGAATCGCATTCACCTTGCCGTCGAAAATCTCGACACGATGATCGAGCGCTTGAGAACCGCGGGCTGCCGGTTCCGCAGCGAGGTCATGCAGGGTGTGGGCGGAAAGCAAATCCTGCTCATGGATCCCTCGGGCAATGCAGTCGAGCTGTTCGAGCCGAATCCGGCGGCGTATCGGCCGCCGGGTTCGGGCACGGGCGACAAATCCCGTTGAGCGTGCTTTCAGCCCCGATATGTGAGGTGGAACACGCGTGAGCGCGGCGCCGGCCATGCATGCGGCGGACCCGCGCATCGAACGCTCCCGGCGGGTGATCTTGCGGGCGGCGCTGGAAGAGCTCGGTGAGGCGGGCTATGGAGGTTTCACGATCGAGTCGGTCGCCGCGCGGGCGAGGGTCGGAAAATCCACGATTTACCGCCACTGGCGCGAGAAACTCGCGCTCATCGCCGACGCGTTCGAAACGCTGCACGCCGAGGAAGCGCCCGATCTCGCGAGCGGCACGGCCCGCGAAATGCTCGTGCGAATATTGCAACATGTC
>JBKOUH010000150.1:0-4853 GCA_046723285.1 Pseudomonadota bacterium | reverse complement strand
CTTCTGGGATTGATCCGGGCCATGCTGTTTCGGCTGCGGCGCTCACATCATTCTAGCGAGGCCGCGCAGCACCGTATACCGCGCGGCCAGGGCCGCGAGCAGCGCCGCCGCGGGCGGCACCAACGCGAGCACGGCCCAGGCCCAGAACGGCAGCTCGAGGTGCATCGCGTGCAGCGTCTCGACCTTCAGCAGCACGCGCTCCAAGCCGATGATGACGAGGCCGGCGAAGCCGGCGCCGATCGCGCCGCCCAGAAGGCCGAGGCGGAACGCGTGGCGCTGGAATTGCTCGGCGATGTATTGATCGCGCGCACCGATCAGGTGCAGTACGTCGGTGACGTTGCGGTGGATGCGGAGGCTGGTGCGCATCGCGAACACGATCGTCATCGCCGCGGCGAAGAAGATCAGCACGACGACGACGAGTGCCAAGCGCCAGCCCCAGCGGATCACGCCGATCATCTCGTCGAGCCATTTCTGATGCTCTTCGACGGTGGCGCCGGGCGCCGCGGCGTCGATGCGCTTGCGCAAATCGGCCATGTCGAGGCGCGCATCTTCGCCGATGCCGACATCGATGAGCCGCGGCAGCGGCAGGCCGATGACGGCGGCTCCGCGCCCCAGCCACGGCTCGACTAGCGCCGAGGATTCTCCGGCCGAGAGCACGCGCACGCGCAATATGCCCGGCTGCTCGCGCAAGATCGCCACAACGCGCTTGATGCGGGCCTCGGTCTCGTCGCCACTCGCCGCCGCCGGCAGCTGGACCGTGAGCGTGCCGGTGAGGCTGTTGCTCCAGCGCACAATGACGCCGTTCAAGAGGATCGCGCCGGCGAGCGCGATCGTGGCGAGAAACGCCATCACCGCGATGATCAACGGCAGCGTGCGCGCGGCCGGATCGCGGTCGAGCGGGATGTCGGTCGGGTGGCGGAGGATGCCGAGGCGCATCGCCGGCGTCAGGGTCCGTCCTGTGCGAGGATGCCATTGGCGAGCAGAAGGCGGGGATAGTCGAATTTGCCGACGAGCTGCTCGTTGTGCGTCGCGATCACGACCGTCGTCCCCATGCGGTTCAGCTCCTCGAACAGATACATCAGGCGCATTGCCATGGCGTCGTCGACGTTGCCTGTGGGCTCGTCGGCCAAGAGGAGGCTCGGGCGGTTGATGACCGCGCGCGCGATGGCGACGCGCTGCTGCTCGCCGCCCGAGAGCGTCGCCGGATAGGAGTCGATGTGATTGGCGAGTCCGACCCAGCGCAGGAGGTCGGCCACGTGCTTGGTCACGTCCGTGCCCATGGCGCCGCCGACGCGCAAAGGCAGCGCCACGTTCTCGAGCGTCGTCAGGTGGTCGATGAGGCGAAAATCCTGGAACACGACGCCGATGTTGCGGCGGAGCTCGGGCAGCTCGCGGCGCGGCACCGTGACGAGATCGCGACCGAACAGGGCGGTGACGCCGCGCGTCGGCCGCTGCGCCAGATACATGAGCCTCAACAGCGATGATTTTCCGGCGCCGCTCTCGCCAGTCAGGAAGCAGAACGCCCCGCGCGCCAGCGTGAAGCTGATGTCGCGCAGGATCTCAGGCCCGCCGCCGTAGCGCATGCCGACATTGTGGAGCCGCACCACAGGCGCGTGCGGATCGATGCCCTGCATCGGTATTCGCGCTGTCTCCTCGCGAGGGGCGCGGCGATTTCGGGCCGCGCCGGGATTCCGCGGCAAGATGGCATAGGCGGCGAATCTGGTCCAGCACGCCGCACTTCTACGCATCGATTCACGCGCTGCCCCAGCGGCGCCGCAATCATTAACCGGAGGAAAACGGCGAGGCGCTTGTGCCCGATTCCAGCGCCCTCTATAAACCGGACGCGGAGACGAACGCGCGCAAAATGATCCTCATCTGCCCCAACTGCTCCGCGCGGTTCATGATCGATGGGCACGCGCTCGGCCCCGGCGGGCGCACGGTCCGCTGCGGGGCCTGCGCCCATTCGTGGCTCCAACTTCCCGAATCGTCGGACGCGAGCCCGCATGAGCCGAGCTTCGAATCCCAGCCGCCCGCGGCGATGGCCGAGGCGCCCTTAGCACCGGCGCCCAGCGCCGAGGACGAAGGCGCCGCGCGGCCGGAGACGGAGGTGGAGAAGAAGCGCCGCCGTTGGCGGCAGCGGGCCGACGCCAGCGAGGCCGCTCGAGCCGCCGAGCCGGCAGTGCCTGCGGAAGCGTTCGAAGCGCCGCCGCGCCGGCGCGGGCTGGGCCGCGTCCTCGTCTGGTTCCTCTTCGTCTTCATCGTCGCCGCGATTCTGTTGGGCGGCTACCGCTACCGGCAGGACATCGTCGGCCTCTGGCCGCCGGCGACGAAGCTCTATCAAGTGCTCGGAATCTCGGTCGATCCGCCGTCGGGCTATTGGCTGCGCGTGCCGCAGGACAGCATCAAGTTCCGCCGCGAATCCGAGGGCGGGATTCCGATCCTCGTCGTCTCGGGCGAGATCCTCAACCAGTCGGACAAGCCGCAACGCGTGGCGCCGATGCGCATCCTGCTGCTCGACAAGGAAAACCGCGTGCTGCGCACCGAGCGCGTGAAGATCGACGACCGCACGCTCGATCCGGGCAAGCGGCTGCCGTTTCAGACCAGCATTCCCAATTCGCCGCCCGAAGCGGCGGCCGTGAGGATCACTTTCGACATCTCCGGGTGACGGCGATGGCCAACAGGCGGCCGCAGGCCAAGAACGAGAAGCGTCCGGTGATCGATACCGGCCACGCGATCGCGCGTGGCGGCACGGGCTCGGTCATCATGCGCGGGCCGACGGGCGGCGCGGTGCGCCGGGGCGGCGGCGGGGGCGGGCGCCTCCTCGTCTTCATCGCGGTGCTGTTCGGCCTCTACTGGCTCGTCGGCAGCTTCCGCAACGAGATCGTCGAGCGCGTGCCCGCGGCCTATCCGATCCTGAAAGCCGTCGGCTACGAGGTGGATGAGCCGGCCGGCTTCGGCCTCCGCGCCAAAGTGCTGCGCACCGACCGCGACCGCGATCAGAACAATGCGGCGTATCTCCTCATCAACGGCATGATCTCGAATTCGAGCGGCCAGCGCGTCAGCGTTCCGCGTCTGCGCCTCGTCATCTCCTCGAGCCGCCACCCCGAGATCGTGATCACGGCCGACCCGCCCCAGGCCACGCTGGGCCCGCGCGAGCGCACGCGTTTCGAAGTGCGTCACCGCACCGGGGTGACGCTGTTCGACGTCAAGGTGCGCGTCGGGTTCGAGAAGAAGTAGCGACCGCCGCGAGCAGTCCTCTTCACCGCCCCCTTGAGGGGCGGTCGACGATGCGTGCGCTTGCGCGTGATCATCGTCGGGTGGGGTTCGTCTCTCAGGCGCCTCGTCGCTTGATCGGAGATCCGCCTCAGGCCGACGCGCAAGTGGCACGTCGGACAGCTCCCCCTCAAGTGGGGAGCGGGTTCGCGGGCATCGTACTTGGCTGCAACCGAAAGGGGCGGGTTTGAAACCCGCCCCTACGAGGTCGCGTCGCTTTCGTTCGATCAGAACCGCCTGAGCAGCCGGTCGATGTAGTCGAGCTCGAGCGTCGGCCGTCCGGGCTGCGAGGCGCGGCGGCGGAGCTCGTCGAGGATGTCGCGCACGCGCTTCCGCTCGGCTTCGGTCGGCACCTTCACGTCTTGCGTGTCGAGCGGGCCGAGCCCGTTGGTCTGGCGGCCGAGCGGGTCGCGGTCCGGACCCCAGAGATTCCGCTGATCGCCGGGCGGGAACTGGCCGGGTTGGCCGGGTCCGAATTGAAGCCCGAACATCTGGCCGAGCTGGCGCATCGCATCCTGGGCGCCGCGGCGGAGCTCGTCGAGCGCGCGGCCTTGCGGGCCAACCGCGTCGCCGGGCTGGCGGCCGCGCAGCGCCTTGCCGGCGCGGTCCATCTCGCGTTCGGCCTGGCCGAAGTTCTTCGGGATGTTGCCTTCGCCGCCGAGCATCTCGTCGAGCTGCTTCATCAGGTCGTTGAGCCGCTTCTGCAGCTCGCCCTGCTGGCGCTCGAGGTCTTGGTCCTTCTGCTGGTCGCCGGGCTTGCCTTCTCGCCGCTCCTGGTGGCGCTTGAACGTCTCGTCCATCAGCTCCTGCTGGCGGCGGATGATGTCGCCGAGCTCGCGCATGTTCTTCATCATCGGATGATTGGGGTCCATGCGCTGCCCGCCCTGGTTCTGGGCGTTGCGCTGGTTCTCCATCATCTGGCGAAGCTGCGAAAGCATGCGTTCGAGCGCCTGCTTGTCGCCCTGGTTGATGGCGTCGCGCAGGCGGTCGAGCAGGTTCTGCATGTCCTGCGGATTCTGAAGCGCCTGATCCCGGTTCCGGTACTTCTCCGGGTTCTGCTTCATGTCCTTTTCGAGCTCCTTCTGCCAGTCGCGCAGCGCCTGCTGGAACTGATCGAGGAGCTTCTGGACCTCCTTGTCCGGCACGTCCTTCTTGTTCAAGAGGTCGGAGAGCTGCTTCTGGAGGTCGCGCAGCTCCTTCTCGATGGCGGCCAAGCCGCCCTCTTCGAGCCGGAGCGCCGTGTTCCACATCAGCGGCTGCACCTCGGCGATCGCCGCCTCGGTGTCCTTCTCGATCTGGCCGTCGCTGCGGCCGTCGTTGTTGCTGCCGACGATGAGCCGGGCCATGATGGTGCGCAGCGCCAGGTGGACGATGGGATCGCCGCCGAAGCTGTCGGGCTCCTCGGCGATGGCGTTCATCGCCATGATCGTCTTGTGCGCGGTCTCGTAGTCGGGGCCGTTCTCGGTGAGCTCTTTCCGCCACTTGACGAGCTCGCGCGCGACTGGGTGCCGGAACGAGCGCTCGGGCAGGCGCATCGTCAGCACTTCGCTCTTGCCGCGCTGGCCGGCATCGTCCTCGGC
>JBKOUH010000104.1:0-5072 GCA_046723285.1 Pseudomonadota bacterium | reverse complement strand
AGACGAGATAGGGCTTTTCGGGATGCGCCCGCGCCGCCGCCGCGAGCCAGCCGCGCAGCAGCTCCGGACCAGCGCCATCGGCCCGCGAGCGCGCCTCTTCGAGCATTGCGTCGCCCGTAGTCGCCATCAGCGTTTCAGCTTGTCGAGATTGGTGGTCATGCGCAGGATCACGTCGCGGAACAGCTCGAACTCCGCGCGCGTCACACCGTCGCGCGACTGCATCGTGATGTGGCGCGCCACCGGCAGCAGGCGTGCTTTCAGCTTCTTGGCCTTGGGCGTCAGCCACACTTGCGCCTTGCGCTTGTCCTCGGCGCTGCGCACGCGGCGCACGAGGCCGGCCTTCTCCATGCTCTGGAGTGCGATGACCGTCGTGGGCTCCATCATCCCGACGCTTTCCGAAAGCTCGCGCTGCGAAACCCCGTCGCGGGTCCAGAGTACGCGGAGGAAATACCATTGCCCGCGCGTGACGCCGTAGGGCGCGATCCGCTTCTCGAGCAGATGCTGGAACGCGCGGTGCGCGTCGCGCACGAGATAGCCGGCGCTGTCGTGCGGCGCGAAATCGCCGGCGGTTTGCCCGCCATTGCTCTTGGATCGGCGCGTCACTTGCACGTCCCTCGTCCCGCCGCGGCGTTGACAGTCTTCGATGCCGCTGCCAATATTACTTAGATTTCTACCTAAATGGAACAGGGCAGACGCGGCACGCGCCGCCGGTTGCCGTGACGGCCCCCAGATTGTCAGAGACCGCGAGGAGACGGCCATGAACGTGATGGTCAAGAAGACCGACGCCACGCCCGAGCCCAAGACGAAGGAAGTGCGCGATCTGCGCACGACGCTCGCATGGCTCAAGACGCAGGGCGACCTCATCGAGACCGACAAGGAAGTCGATCCCGATCTCCAGGTCACGGGCCTCCAGAAGCACTTGGACGGCGCCTGTCCGGTGATCTTCAACAACGTGAAGGGCAAGCCCAATCACCGCGTGCTCACCAACCTCTTCGGCGACATTAACGTCATCAACAAGATGTTCGGCTGGAAGGACGATCCCGACCGCGTGCGCAACATCGCGCGCGCGTTCCGGAAGCCCTTGCCGCCGGTCGAGATCGGGCAAAAGGAAGCGCCCTGCCAGGAAGTCGTCATCGAGAATCCGAAGAACGTCAACGACTACATGGTGCCGATCCGGCACACGACCTATGAGCCGGAGCTCACGGTGGGCTCGGGCATCCGCTGCGTCACGGGCCGGCATTTCGACGGGGGCTCGGACCTCGGCTACAACCGCATGAACTTCCGCTGGGGCAATGTCGGCACGTTCCAGATCTCGCCCGGCTCGCACATGTGGCAGGTCGTCAACAAGTTCTACGCGGAAGGCGAGCGCGTCCCGATCACCATGTGCTTCGGCGTGCCGCCGGCGTGCACGCTCTTGGCCGGCGCGGGCTTCGACTACGCGATCCTGCCGCAAGGCTGCGACGAGATCGGGATCGCCGGCGCGGTGCAGGGCGCACCCATCCGCCTCGTCAAGGCGCGCACGGTCGACGCGATGGCGCTCGCCGATGCCGAGGTCGTGCTCGAAGGCTATGTCGATCCGCGCGACCGCCGCTTCGAGACGAAAGAGAGCGAAGACGCCGGCGTCCAGGGCCGCTTCCATTTCCATCCCGAATGGGCCGGCTACATGGGCAAGGCGTACAAGGCGCCGACCTTCCACGTGACCGCGGTGACGATGCGCAAGCCCGAGGGCAAGCCCATCATCTTCGCGCTGGGCGTGCACACGCTCGACGACCACAACATCGACACGACGGTGCGCGAGGCCGCGATCTTCGAGCTCTGCGAGCGCCTGCAGCCCGGCATCATCCAGAATTGCGTCATCCCTTATTCGATGACCGACTGGGGCGGCTGCGTCATCCAGGTGAAGAAGCGCCACCAGATCGACGAGGGCTGGCAGCGCAACTTCCTCTCCGCGATCCTCTCCTGCTCGCAGGGCATGCGGCTCGCGATCGCGGTCAGCGAAGACGTCGATCCCTATTCGATGGACGACATCATGTGGTGCCTCACCACGCGCGTGAACCCGCAGACCGACATTCTCAATCCGATCCCGGGCGGCCGCGGCCAGACCTTCATGCCGGCCGAGCGCATGACCGCGGGCGAGAAGCAGTGGACGGCGTCGAACACGCGCTTCGAAGGCGGCATGGGCATCGATGCCACGGTGCCGTTCGGCTACGAGAGCGATTTCCTCCGCCCAGTCTATCCCGTGGACAAGGTGAAGCCCGAGGATTTCTTCACCAAGGCCGATATCGAGAACGCCAAGAAGCGCATGCAGGGTTGGGTGCTCTCGCTCGCGCGGACCGGCCGGTAGGCACCTCGCCGTCCTCGCGCGCTCCGCGAGATCGATACTGCGACGCTGTCGCAACATCCCGACTTCCATCGGCCCTAGTTTGCGCCGGACGGGCGTGCGCGGGCGCATGCCGCGGCTGCGGCAATCGGCTTTATGGAGCGGGACCGGCGGCGTATTATTTTCGCCATCCGCGTAAAGACGAGGAGGCGGCCATGGAAGGCGGCGTTGCCGGCAAGCGCACGACAAGGGTGCGGTCGTTCACGCGCGGCGTGCACCACCTGGCGCTCTGCACCGACGACATGAAGATGACGACGGAGTTCTACACCCGCGTCCTCGGCATGCCGCTCGTCCACGCGATGAAGGTGCCGCACGGCCTCGGCACCGGCCCGGGCAACCGCGGCAATCCGCCCTACGAGGACATCCGCCATTACTTCTTCGACATGGGCAACGACAGCCTGCTCGCGTTCTTCGAGATACCGAAGGGCAAGGAGCCCAAGGCCAACCGCAACGCGATCGGCGCGATGCAGCATTGCGCGTTCGTGGTGACGCCCGCGCGGTTCAAGGAAATCGAGGCGCGCCTCAAAGCGCACAAGATCCCCTACAACGGCCCGATCCCGCAGCTCCCGGGCCTGCTCGGCATCTATTTCTACGACCCCAACGGCTTCCGCCTCGAATTCGCGTGCCAGCCCGAGGACGGCGAGGCGCCCGCAGTCATTCCGTGCGTGACGCAAACCAAGGCCGAAGCCGCGCGCGAGCTCGCGACCCTCTCGGGCGCCGACGTGGCCTGGGCCAAGGAGATGACCGAGGCGCTGCCGGACTAGACCCCTCTTCCCATGAAGAATGGGGAGATCAGTGGGCAGCATCGCGCTTGACCGTTCGCGCGGTTTCGCTATGCACACGCGCGAAATGATCGAATAGGAATTTCCGCGATGACCGTCCAGACGCGGCTGAAGCCGCCGTTCCGTGCCGAGCATATCGGCAGCTTCCTGCGCCCGCAGCGCCTGATCGAGGCCGCGCGCGCGCACAAGGCCGGGACGCTCGACGCGGCCGGCTTCGCCAAGGTGCAGGACGAGGCGATCCGCGAGATCGTCGCGTTCCAGGAGAATCTGGGCTTGCGCTCCGTCACCGACGGCGAATTCCGCCGCCGGAGCTGGTCGGCGGGGTTCATCGATTCGGTCGAGGGCTTCGGCCTCAGGGACGGCACGCTCGGCTTTCGCACCGAGACGCAGATCATCGGCGTCGCGGCCTCGCCCTACGCCAAGAGCCGGCTCAAGCGGAAGCACCGCATCATCGCCGACGACTACAAGTTCCTGAAGTCGGTGGTGCGGAAGGGTACGCCCAAGGTCACCGTCGCCTCGCCGCCGGTGATGCACTATTTCCTCGGCCCGAAATCCTACGAGAGCACGGTCTATAAGGACCGCGAGGCGTTCTTCGCCGATCTCGTCAAGATCTATCAGGACGAGATCGCCGATCTCGCCGCCGAGGGCTGCACCTATCTGCAGCTCGACGACACGGCGATGCCGTGCAATTGCGACGACAAGGCGCGCCACGACGTGACCGCGCGCGGCGAGGACCCCGACGAGCTCACGCGCACCTACGCGAAGCTCATCAATGCGTCGATCGCCAAGAAGCCGGCCAACATGACCGTCGGCATGCATCTCTGCCGCGGCAACCTAAAGGGCGCCTGGATGGCCGAGGGCGGCTACGACCCCATCGCCGACGTGTTGTTCAACCAGGTGAACGTCGACGGCTACTTCCTCGAATACGACACCGACCGCGCCGGCGACTTCAAGCCGCTGCGCTTCGTGCCCAAGGGCAAGACGGTGATCCTCGGCCTCGTCAGCACCAAGACGCCGGTGCTCGAATCGAAGGACGCGCTGAAGCGCCGCATCGAGGCGGCGGCGAAATATTGCCCGCTCGACCAGCTCGGCCTCTCGCCGCAGTGCGGATTCTCTTCGGGCGGCGGCAGCGGCCAGGTGATGACCGACGACGCCACCAAGCAGAAGCTCGCGCTCATCGTCGACGTCGCGCGCGAAGTGTGGGGAAGCGCGTAGCTCCCAGAGGCTGCTGCCGTCCATCCTTCGAGGCCCGCCCGAAGCGGGCGGGCACCTCAGGATGAGTTTTTACCTGTTGAAACCCACCACGGCCTCATCTTGAGGTGCGGCCCGCTTGGGCCGCCTCGAAGGATGGAACGCAAACGAGGCGCGCGGCTCACATCAGCCGAACGAGCACCGTCGCGAGCCACGGCACGAAAACGATCGCGAGCAGCACGACGAGCACGATCAGCGTGAACGGCGTCGCCGCGGCCCAGACTTGGCGCAGCGTGATCTCGGGCGGGGCCACGCCCTTCATCACGAACAGCAAGAGGCCGAAGGGCGGCGTCAGCAGGCCCACCTGCAGCGAGATGAGCAGGATCACGCCGAGCCAGACGTGATCGAACGAGCTCGGACCCAGCAGCGCGTTGGCGAGCGGCATGAAGAACGGCAGCGTCAGCAGCATCATGCTGACCTGGTCCATGAAGCAGCCGAGCACCAGCAGCACGCCGATCATCGCGAAGATCGCCGAATACTTGCCGAGCCCGAGCTTGCCGAGCTCGGCCAGCGCGCCGTCGGTGGCGCCCGAGAAGGCGAGAATCTGCGCGAAGCTCGTCGAGGCGGCGATGATGAAGAAGATCATCGTCGTGACCACCGCCGTGTTCTTCAGCGACGCGATCAGCGTCTTGAACCGCAGCGAGCGGTAGCCCATCGCG
>JBKOUH010000210.1:0-10455 GCA_046723285.1 Pseudomonadota bacterium | reverse complement strand
GACGAGCGCGTGAATGCGCCCGTCGCGCCCGCGCACGACGATGACCTCCTCGCGCCCCATGCGCGCGCGTACGAAATCGCCGGGCGCCGCGATCTGGCTTTCGTGCGCCAGGAACAGCCAGCAGCGCCCGAAGATGCGCGTCATCTCGAGCTCGAAGATGGCCGGATCGGTGTAGAGCCGGCGGTGGACGCGGTCCGGCAGCACGAGGCCGCGCAGCGAATCGGATTGGATGGTGTCGGGCATGGCAATAATGAATATCGCTCGGTTATGAAGGCGTTGTCCAGCCACCAATGCGCATGCGGCGCCGGCCCTCACTTCCCAAATCGCAAGAGTGATTTGGGCCCCTTCTCTCCCACTTCGTGGGAGAGAAGAAACATAGCGTCGCTTCCCTCTCTTCTCTCTCCCGCTTGCGCGAGAGAAGGGGCCTGTTCGGCGCCTCATGGCGCCGAACGGGAAGTGAGGGCCGGCGCCGCACTTACCCGAGATGCAGCTCGCGTTCGCCGACGAGCTCGAAATCCGTAATCCCGTAGCGGCGGAGAAATATTTCGAGATAGGCGGGGCGCTTGTTGCCGTTGGCGCGCTTGGCGGCGAGCGATTGGCGCGCGGCGGCGGTCGCGGCGGCGTCCACCGCCATCGTCCGTGCGTCGATCACCACGCCATAGACCGCGCGCGCATAGGCGATGTCGATCCGCTCCTCGATCACGTCGTCAAGCACCGCGGCGGGATCGCGCTCCAGCGGATCGCCGCGGCCGGCGCCGCCTGCGGAGACGTGCGCGAACACGTCGCCTTTGACCAAGCGCAGCGGATCCATCGGCATCACCGGCAGGATGCGCCGGTTCGGCCCCGGATTGATGAAATTCCACGATGGCGTGCCGGGCGCGCCGCCTTCGAGCCCGTAAGGCAGGAAGCGGCGGCGGTCGGAGCGCATGATGAGCGTGACTTCGTCGCCGAGCAGACGGTACGACCGCACGAAGGCCGGCGCGCCGCGGAATTTTCCCGGCCCGCCCGAGTTGGGCACCATTCCGTATTCGGTGATCTCGATCGGGTAGAGCGCCTCGATCATCTCGATCGGCTGGTTGGTGATGTTGCCGCCGGGATTGGGCACCGCGAAGACGCCGTCGCGGCCGGCCATCGCGCCCCAGCTTCCGGCCAAGGTCTCGCTGCACACGTAGCGCTGGCCGTGATGGAAGCCGCTCAAGATCGGGAAGCTCACACCGCCCTCACCGCCCGCCGGCACGCGGTCGGGTGCGATCTGCGCGAAGACGCCCAACAGCGCATCGATCGCGCGCCAGCCGACGATGGCGCGCGCGGCGCAGGCGGCGGGAAGACGCGGGTTCACGATGGTGCCTTCGGGCGCCACCTGCACGATCGGCCGCGTGAAGCCCTCGAAGTTCGGCACGTCTTCGCGCGCGATGCATTTCAGGATGAGATGCGCGGCGGATTTCACGAACGGCACCGGGCAATTGATCGCGCCGGGCACCTGCGGCGCCGAGCCGGTCCAATCGACCGTGATGTCGCTGTCGCGGATCTTCACCGTGACCTTCAGCGGCAGCGGCTCGGGCTTGTCGCCGAGCCCGTCGATGTAGTCGGTGAAGCTCCATTCGCCGTCTGGCAGCGCCGCGATCTCGGCGCGCATCATGCGCTCGGCGTGATCGTGGAGATCGACGATAAGGCTGCGAAAGCTGTCGCTGCCGTATTTCCTGACCAGGCCGCGATAGGCCTTCTCCGCCGTGCGGCAGGCGGCGATTTGCGCGCGCATGTCGCCGGCGAGCTTCTCCGGCATGCGCGTGTTGGTGGCCATGATCTTGAAGAACGTCTCGTTGGGCTTGCCGCGCTCGTACATCCGGACGATCGGGATGCGCAGGCCCTCTTGGAACACTTCGGTGGCGTAGACCGCGGTGCTGCCGGGCGCGATGCCGCCCATGTCGATCTGGTGCACGAGCGTGGCGGCGTAGCCTTCGAGCGCGCCGGCCTCGAAGATCGGCTGCACGATGTAGACATCGGGCAGGTGCATGCCGCCGGCCGTGTAGGGATCGTTCCAGACGAAGACGTCGCCCTCCTCCATGCGGCCGCCATACTCGGCCGTGAGGCAGCGCATCGCGTCGGGGAACGAGCCCAAATGCAGCGCCATGGTGAGCCCGTGCGCGACGACGCGGCCCTCGCGGTCGCAGAGGCCGGTCGAGTAATCCATCGAATCGCGCACGATCGACGAATAGGCCGTGCGCATGATGACCAGCGCCATCTCGTCGGCGATCGAGGAGAGCGCGTTCTTCACCACCTCCATCGTGATCGGATCAGTGTTGGGGCGCATCGCGGTCACCGGCGCGTGAGATGAATGTTGGCCGCGCCATCGACGCGGATGCGCCAGCCCGGCGGCACGACGGCGGTGGAATCGTATTCCTCGACGATCATCGGGCCCGCGCGTTCGCCCGCGGCGGCGATGGCGGCGCGGCTCAGCACCGGCACTTGGAGCGCGCCGTGGACCGGCCCGAAATAGGCGACGCGCGCACCGGGCGCAGCGCCGCCGCTGGTGCGGCGCGACGGCGCGAAGCCGTTACCATTCGCTTTCGCGACACGGCCTTTGACGCGCAGCGCCACGCATTCGACCGCCTCGGCCTCGGCGCGATGGCCGTAGGTGCGCGCGTGCTCGGCGCCGAAGGCTTCGGCCATCGCGGCGAGATCGGGCGCGCCGTTTTTCGCCGCGTAGGGCACCGAAAGTTCGTGCGCCTGGCCCGCGTAGCGAAGATCGGCGAAGCGCGCGAGCGCCACGGCGCCCGCCGCGTAGCCGTCGGCGGCGAAATCGGCGCGCACCGTGCGCTCGATCCCGGCATAAGCGGTCTCGAGCTCGCCGGCGTCGATGGCCGCGAGCCCGCGCAGAAACGCGCGGCTGCGCTCCTGCTCGATATCGGACAGCAAGAGGCCGACCGCGCTGAAGACGCCGGGATCGGGCGGGATCACGACCTCTTTCATCTCGAGCAGATCGGCGATGGCGGCGCCGACGACGGGGCCGTTGCCGCCGAACGCGAACAGCGCGAAATCGCGCGGATCGCGCCCGCGATAGGTCGAGACGGCCTTGACCGCGCGCACCATCGTGCCGCAGGCGACCTCGAAGATGCCGTAGGCGGTATCGCGGAGATCGCGGCCGAGCGGCTTCGCGACTTTCTCCTCGAGCACCGCGCGCGCCTTGGCGGCGTTGAGCGGCAAGTCGCCGCTCAAGAGGCGCAGCGGGTTGAGATAGCCGAGCGCCACCACGGCGTCGGTGAAGGTGGGATCGGTGCCGCCGCGATCGTAGACCACGGGACCCGGCGAAGCGCCGGCGCTCTTCGGCCCCACATGCAGGAGGCCGCCGCGGTCGACGGCGACGATGCTGCCGCCGCCGGCGCCGATCTCGGAAATGTCGATCACCGGCAGCTTCAGTGCATAGCCGCCGCCCATCACGAGCTTGCTCGAGAGATTGATGCCGGCGCCGACTTCGTAGTCGCCGGTGCGCGCGACGTGGCCTTGCTCGACAATCGAGGCCTTGGCCGTGGTGCCGCCCATGTCGAGCGTGAGGCAATCGCGGCTGCCGTTGCGCGCGCCCAATTTGGCGGCACCGATGACGCCGGCCGCCGGGCCCGATTCGACGAGATAGGCCGGCTTCTCCGCCGCCATGCGCACCGACATGATCGCGCCGTCGGATTTCATGATGTCGATCGGCGCCGCGATGCCGAGCGCGTCGAGATGCTTCCGGAGCGAGGCGAAGTAGCCGCGCAGGATCGGGCCGAGATAGGCATTGATGACCGTCGTGCTGGTGCGCTCGTATTCGCGGATCTCGGGCAGGATGTCGGAGGAGCAGGTGACGAACGCGCCGGGCAATGCCGCCGTCACGATTTCGGCGACGCGCTTTTCGTGCGCGGGGTTGGCGTAGGCGTGGATCAGCGCGATCGCGACCGCCTCGACGCCCGCCTCCTTGAGCCTATCGGCGGCGCGGCGCGCGCTCGCTTCGTCGAGCGGACGGCGCACTTCGCCGCGCGGGCCCATGCGCTCGGCGACTTCGAGGCGCAGGCGCCGCGGCACCAGCGGCGGCGGCGTGCGATAGCCGAGCGTGTACATCTCGGGGATGCGCAGGCGGCGCATTTCGAGCACGTCGCGGAAGCCCTCGGTGGTGACGAGGCCGGTGACGGCGCCCTTCCCTTCGAGGATCGCGTTGGTCGCGACCGTCGTCGCATGCACGATGCGCGCGATCTCCGCCGGCTTCACCGCGTGGCGCTGCATCAGGCGCGCGAGCCCGTCGGCGATCGCGCGGCCGAAATCGCCGGGCGTCGTCAGCACCTTGCAATTCGCGACGGCACCGTCGTCGCCGTGCAAGACGATGTCGGTGAACGTTCCGCCGATGTCGATGCCGACGCGATAGTGCAACGCCGAACCCCCAATATGCCGCGCTTCTAACATGACGTGCGTTTGCCGCGTAGCGGCGCGCTACCGAACCTGCAGCACCACGCGGCCGCGCGTGTGGGCGCCCGATTCGACGAGGCGGTGCGCGTCGGCGGCGCGCGCGAGCGGGAAAACCTGGCCCACTTGCGGGCGGAGGACGCCTTTTCCCGCCAGCGCCAGCACGGCTTCGAGCGTCTCGATGCGGTCGTGGATGTCGGCGCGCTTCAAGGTGACGCCGTATTCGCCGGAGAGATCCTCGATCGGCTCGGCGATCAGGTAGACGAGCGTCCCGCCCTGCTTGAGCACGCGGTAGGAGCGGCGGTGCACGTCGCCGCCGACGAAATCGAGCACGAGATCGTAGCCGCGCAAGCGGGCCGCGAAATCCTCGCGGTCGTAGGCGACGACGGTGTCGGCGCCGAGGCCGGCGACGTAACCGGCGTTGCTGCTGCGCGTCGTGGCCGCGACTTCGGCGCCGAAATGCTTGGCGATCTGGATCGCGACCGAGCCGATGGCGCCGCCGCCGCCATGGATCAGCACCTTCATGCCAGGTGCAACCGCGCCTTTCTCGACGAGGCTGATCCAGGCGCAAACGCCGGCATGGGCGAGCGCGGCGCCTTCGAGGAACGAGATGTTGGCCGGCAGCGCCGCGATCTCGCGCTTCCTGCGCGCGATCAGCTCGGCGGCGCCGCCCTGCTCCACGTGCTGCGCGATGAACACGACGCGGTCGCCAAGGCGGGCATAGCTCGCGTCGCGGCCGACGGCGCGGACGACGCCGGCGCCGTCGCGGCCCGGGACCTTGGGCAGCTTCACCTTGAACATCTGCGTGAGCGTGCCCTGTCGCACCTTGCAGTCGCCGGGCGCCACGCCGGCCGCGTGCACGTCGATCAGCACGCCGTCGGCCGGCAGCGGCGGATCGGGCAGCTCGACGAGCGCGAGCTCTTCGGGTCCGCCATAGCGCGAATATTGAATGGCCTTCATGATAGGCTGAACTTTAGCGGCTGACGCGCGGCCGGCAATGGCGATCGCGAATGCGGCGCATGCGCGACCGCGCTAGGCGGCGAGATAGGCGCGCCTCAGCTCGTCGTTGTAGCGCAGCACGTTGGCCGGCCCGTCATGGACGATGCGGCCGGTTTCGAGCACGCAGCCGCGGTCGGCGACCTCGAGCGCGGCATGGGCGTTCTGCTCGACCACGAGCATCGTCGTTCCGGCGCGTTTCAGCGCGGCGATGGCGGCGAAGATCTCGGCGGCGATGACCGGCGCGAGCCCCATGCTCGGCTCGTCGAGCAGCAGCAGGCGCGGCTCGGCCATCAGCGCGCGGCCGATCGCGAGCATCTGCTGCTGGCCGCCCGAGAGCGTCCCGGCCGGCGACGCGCGCCGCTCGGCCAGCACCGGGAACATCGCGTAGATGCGCTCGAGCCCGCGGGCCGTGGCCGCGCGCGACGCGGTGTAGCCGCCGAGCATGAGATTGTCGGCGACCGAGAGCGTGGTGAACACTTGGCGCCCTTCGGGCACTTCGGCGATGCCGAGACGCACGCGGCGATAGGCAGGCATGCCGGTGATGTCTTTGCCATCAAAGAAGACGGCGCCCGCGGTCGCGCGCTGCAGGCCGGAGATCACGTTCAGCAGCGTGGTCTTGCCCGCGCCGTTGGCGCCGACCAGGGCCACGGTCTCGCGCGGCCGGACCGCGAGGCTCACGCCGTGCAGCGCCTGGACGCGGCCGTAGTGGCTGGTGAGGTCGCGGATCTCAAGCACAGCGGCGCTCCTGCTTGGGCGCGGCCTCTGCGCCGAGATAGGCGGCGACGACCTCGGGATGGCGCTGCACCTCGGCGGGCGTGCCCTCGACCAGCATGCGGCCCGAGACCAGCACGAGCACGCGCTCGGCGAGGCCCATCACCATGCGCATGTTGTGCTCGATCAGCACGACCGTGACGCCGGTGGCGGCGATGGTGCGCAATACGCCGGTCATCTCCTCCGCCTCGCCGGCGTTGAGGCCGGCGGCGGGCTCGTCGAGCAGCAAAAGGCGCGGCCGGCTCGCCATCGCGCGCGCCACTTCGAGCCGCTTCAGCGCGCCGTAGGGCAGCGATCCCGCTTCCTCCTCGCGATAGCGGCCGAGGCCCAGCTGCTCCATCAGCGCCGCGGCCTCGGCACGGCAGTATTTCTCGGCCGCGCGGAAGCCGCCGAGCCGCGTCAGCGCCGGCAGCAGGCCCGCGTCGAGATGGCGATGCGCGCCGACCATGACGTTCTCGATCGCGCTCATGTTGAGGAACACTTGCGGCGTCTGGAACGTGCGCGCGAGGCCGAGGCGCGCGCGCGCATGCGCCGGCGCCGCGGTGACGTCGCGATCGGCAAGAAGGACGCGCCCGGCCGAGGGGCGGTAGACGCCGCTGATGAGGTTGAACAACGTGGTCTTGCCGGCGCCATTGGGGCCGATCAGCGCGAAAATCCGCCCCGCCGGCACCGCGAGGCTCACTTCGGTCACGGCCGCGACGCCGCCGAAGCTCTTGCTCACGGCTTCGAGGGCGAGTTCGCTCATGGCCGCTGCCCGGCGGCGCGCCGCCCGGCGAGCCGCGCCAGGGTCGGCACCAGCCCGCGTGGCATGAATATCATCGTCGCCATCAGCACGACGCCGAAGACCAGCGACTCGTAATCCTTGAACACGGTCAGGAGCTGCGGCAGCGCGGTGAGGATGGCCGCGCCGACGACGGCGCCGTAGGTGGACGCCATGCCGCCCAGCACCACCATCGTGACCAGCTCGATCGAGTGCAGGAATCCGACCTTGCCGGGCGTGACGAAGCCGCCGTAATGCGCGGTGAGGCTGCCGGCCACCGCGGCCAAGACGGCCGAAACCACGAAAATCAGCACCTTGGCGCGCGCGATATCGACGCCCATCGCCTCGGCCGCGACCTCCGAGCCGTGGATCGCACGCAGCGCGCGGCCGAGCGGCGAATCGATGAGGTTGAACGCGAGCCACACCGTTCCGACCAGGAGCGCGCCCACGACCCAATACCAGGCGCGCTCGCCCTCGAGTGCTGCGCCGAAGATGCCGAGCGGCGCCACCGACATGCCGTCGGGGCCGCCGGTCAGGCGCTCCTCGGTCGCGATCACGACGGCGATGATGATGCCGAGACCGAGCGTCGCCATCGCGAGATAGTGGCCCTTCAAGCGCAGGATCGGCCGCCCCAGCGCGAACGCGAGCGCGCCAACCAGCGCCGCCGCGGCGAACAGCGCCAGCGCGGACGGCCAGCCGTATTTCGTGCTGAGGATCGCCGAGGCATAGGCGCCGAGGCCGAAGAAGCCGGCGTGGCCGAGGCTGATCTGGCCGGCGAAGCCGATCAAGAGATTGAGGCCGACGCAGACGATTGCGTTCAAGCCGATAAGGATCGCGACGTCGTAGAAATAGCGGTTGGGCAGCGCGAGCGGCAGCAGCGCGATCACGAGCGCCAAAGCGGCGAGGCCGCCATGCCCGTTGCGGAACGCTGCCAAGACCCGTCGCATCAGACGCGCTCGGCGCTGGCTTTGCCGAACAGGCCCTTCGGCATGAATACCAGCACGGCCAGGATGATGACGAACGCGATGACGTCCTTGTAGGCCGAGGAGAGGTAGCCGGCGCCGAGCGCTTCGGCCAAGCCGAGCACGAGGCCGCCGGCGACGGCGCCCAAGCCGTTGCCGAGCCCGCCCAGCATCGCCGCCGCGAAGCCCTTCAGGCCCACCATGATGCCGACGTCGTATGAGGTGAGCGTGATCGGCGAGATCAAGACGCCGGCGACGGCGCCGAGCAGCGCCGAGAGGCCGAAGCTCAGCAGCAGGATGAAGCGCACATTGATGCCGACGAGCTGCGCGGCGTTGCGGTTGTTGGCGGTGGCGAGCATCGCCTTGCCGAGCCGCGTGCGCCCGAAGAACGCGCCGAGGCCGATGACGACCGCGACCGTGGCGCCGAGCACCCAGAGCGACTGCGGCAGCAGCGTCGCCCCGCCGATCGGAATCGGCTGCTCACCGCTGAACGCCGGCACGGTGTGGAACTGCTTGCCGAGCACCAACTGCGCCACGCCGCGGATCGCGATCGAGGCGCCGATGGTGATGATGATGAGCGTCACGACGGGCGCGCCGCGCGCCGGCTCGATCGCGAATTTCTCGAGCGCCACGCCGACCGCGACGCCGATGACGACGGCAATGGCAACGGCCAGCGGCAGCGGCACGCCGGCGGCGATCAGGAAGGCGGAAGCCATGCCGCCCACCATCACGAATTCGCCCTGGGCGAAATTGATGACGCCGCTGGCGTTGTAGATGATGGCAAAGCCGAGCGCCACCAGCGCGTAGGTGGCGCCGACCGTGAGGCCGGAGAACAGGAATTGCAGCAGTTCGGCCACGCGCTCCACCCCCACGAGCGGCGCGGCGGCAAACGTGCCGAGGCGCGCCGCCCTCGCCGCCGGCGTTATTTGACGAGCGTCCAGTTGCCCATCTGCACCTCGAGCATGCGGAACGCGGTGAGAACGAGGCCCCTGTGGTCCTTGGCCGACATGTTCACGACGCCGGCGGTGCCGACATAGCCCTTGATCGATTCGAGCGCGTCGCGGACCTTGGCCTTGTCGGTGCTCTTCGCGGCCTTTATCGCCTCGACCGCGAGGAAGAGACCGTCATACGCATGGCCGCCGAACGTCGAGACCTCGGACTTGTACTTGGCCTCGTATTCCTTCTTGTAGCCGACGACGACGGCCTTCTGCGGATCGCTGTCGGGCAGGATCTCGGCGACGAGCAGCGCTGCGGCGGGCAGGCGCACGCCTTCCGAGGCTTCGCCCGAAAGCCGGATGAACTCCTTCGAGGCAACGCCGTGCGACTGGTAGAGCGGCATCGTCATGCCGAGCTGGCGGAAATTCTTGGTGACGATCGCCGGGCCCTGGCCGAAGCCGGGATTGACCACCGCCTGCACGCCGGCCGTGTTCTTGATCTTGGTGAGCTGGGCCGTCATGTCGCTATCCTTGGCGCCGTAGCTCTCGTCGGCGACGATCGTGACGCCGTACTTGCCCGCGACAGCCAGGCATTCCTGGCGCATCGAGCGGTCGAAGCCGCCGGCGCCCGCGATCATGCCGATCTTGGAAAATCCGCGCGCCTTCATGTCGGCGAAGATCTTCTCGCACGCCATGCGGTCGGTGTGCGGGGTCTTGAACACCCACTTCTTAACCGGCTCGACGATGACGACCGCGCCGGCGAGCGAGATGAACGGCACGCCGGCCTGCTCGGCGAGCGAGACGGCGGCCATCGTGGTTCCCGTCGTGGTGCCGCCGATGATGACGTCGACCTTGTCCTGGTCGATGAGGCGCTTGGCGAAGGTGCGCGCCTTATCGCTGTCGCCGGCATCGTCGTAGACGACGAGCTCGATCTTGCGGCCGAGCACGCCGCCCGCGGCGTTGAGCTTGTCCACGTAGAGCTTCAGCGTCTTCTCCTCGGGATCGCCGAGGAAGGCGGCCGGGCCGGTGACCGACAGGAAGCTGCCGATCTTGATCGTCTCGGCGGCGGCCGGCATGGCGCCGGCGGCGAGAGAGAGGGCGGCGGCGCCGGCGAAAGCGGAAAGCAACGGGGATCGCATGGTCGTTCCTCCAGGTTCGTCCCTGGCCGCTCGATCCCCAAAGCGGCCGCGGGAGCGTATTTACGTATTCCGGTATTCTATTGCCAATTTTGCGGCGAGGGCCATGCCTGTCAATGACGCCAAAAGGCCGGCCGGTGCGACTATTTGGCGGCGCGCGCCACGAGGCGCAGCGGCGGCGCCCGCCCCGCCTCGCCTTCGCGCTCCATCGTGCGCCGGATTTGGCTCACCAGCGTCTCGATCGTGATCGAATCGAGCGTGGCGCGCGCGATCTGCTCGATCTCGTTCAGCACCGGATGAAGTCCGCGCCCCACATCGGTGCGCGCGCCGCGGTCGCCGGCCTCGGCGCCTTGCGCGCCGATGTCCTCGAACAACTCGATGATGTCGAGCAAGGTCGTGCGCTTGACGTTGCCCGAGAAGCGGTAGCCGCCGCCGACGCCGCGCGTCGATTCTACGAGGCC
>JBKOUH010000510.1:0-3656 GCA_046723285.1 Pseudomonadota bacterium | reverse complement strand
GACATGCGCTTGGCGAGGTCGTCGAGCCAAGAGCGGTGCTCCTTGGCCACGCGCTTCAAGCCGGCGATGCCTGACGGCGGCCGTGGACCGCGCAGCGCATCGCGCTCGAGTGCGCGCACGCGCGCACGGAAGTCGCCCGCTGCCAGGCCGCAGGCGGCGAGCGGGTGCTTCGCCATCGCCAAGAGCGGCACCGGCGCGAAGCGTTCGATTGCGGCGTCGAGCACGAGGCGGAGAAACGCGGCCGGCGGCGTGGCGGCGAGCGGCACGCCCGCCGAGTCGTCGATCTCGATCTCCCAGCGCTTCATCGCCGTCGCGACGCGGCGCGCGAGATCGCGGTCGGGCGTGACCAGCGCCGCGGACATGCCGGGCGTCTCGAGCGTATCGCGCAGCGCTAGCGCGATCACGGCGGCCTCCTCGCGCGGATTGGCGCATTCGAGATGGGTGACGTTGCCGGCGAACGCGCGCGAGACGGTCTCGGCTCTCAAGCCTTCGCCGGGTCGGCGTGCGGGCGCGGCGGCCGGGCGCAGCGCGGCCGAGAGCAACTTCAGGCGCGCTTCGGCGAAAGGCGCCGGCGCCGCGCTCGCACCGTCCCATAGCGCGACATCCTTGCGCGCAAGGCCGAGGTGCTCGAGCAGTCGCGCAAGCCCGTGCTGCGGATGGCTCGGCGCCTCGGCGACTTCGTTCCAGGCCGCGTCATCGAGTTCGCCATCGAGCCCTGGCAGCACCACGGCGCCGTGCGGCAACGCCGCAATCGCCTTCAGGAGATCGGCGGTGGCGGGGATGCTGCCGGTGGAGCCGGCGGCGACGACCGGATCGGCGGGCGGCTTTGCGCGCCAGGCGGCGGCCTGCGCCTCGAGCAGGCGGTTGCGGTGCGCGGCGGGATCGAGCGCGCCCTCGGCGGCCAGGATCTTCGGCCATTCCGCGGTGACGATGCCGAGGAACTTGAGCGTGTGCTGCCAATGCTCGGCGAAGCGGTCGGGCACGAGCGCATCGAGCCCGGCGGCGTCGCGCCGCTCGGTCTGGATTTCGTCGAGCAAGCGCGCGAGATCGGCGGCGAGCCACGCCGCTTGATCGGGCGCCACATCGCTGCCGCGCCGCTCCTCGAACTTGCGGATCAGCTCGGCCAACAGCAGCCGCCGGCGCAGGCCTGGAATGGCGGGCGGAATCTCGGCCCAGCTGTCGCCGGCCTCGTATTCGCCGGCGGTCAAGACCAGCTCTTCCTCGTCGACGTCGCCGATGGGGCGGAGGCGCGGCAGCAGCAGCGGCTTCCCCTCGCTCTGGCGCAGGAACGCCTCGCGCAGCGCGCGGCAGGCGCGCCGCGTCGGCAGCAGCACGATCATCCGCGCCAGCGCCTCGGGCGCGCCCGTGGCACGCGCCAGCAGCCCCGCCGCCAGCGTGTCGGCGAAAGGCAGCGTCGGCGGGATGGTGAAGACGCGGGGAGCCACGAAAGAGCTTATAGCGCGTCGGCTTATGGCGCGAAATTCAGTGTCGCGGAATTTCTCGAATTCTCGTGCTTCGGGGCTTAAGCCGCGACCGCGCCTTCGGCCCTGAGCCGCGCTTCCACCGCCGCCAGCCCGGCCGGCGTGCCGACGTGATACCAGGCGCCGTCGTGGCGGAGGCCGTAGAGGCGCTCGGCGGCCAGCGCCTTGTCGTAGACGCGGTTCAGCGACCATTTGCCCGGCGCCTCGCCGGCGAACAGCCGCGGATGCAGGATCTGCACGCCGGTGAAGAGGAACGGCGCGATGCCGCGCTCGAGCCGCCGCTTCAGACGGCCGACGCCGTCCATGTAGAAATCGCCGCGGCCCTCGTAGCCCAGCGTGCCCGGGATCACGGAGACGAGCAGCAGCGCGTCCATCACCGCGCCGTTCCAGGCGCGCGCGAGCCGCGTCAGCGCCGGCACCGGGCCGTTGAGCCACATCGCATCGCTGTTGGCGACGAAGAACGGCGCCTCGCCGAGCAGCGGCAGCGCGTTCAGGACGCCGCCGCCGGTCTCGAGCAGCTGCGGCTCGTGCGAAAGCACGATCGGAGGCCGCGCGCGCCCGGCGACATGCGCCTTGATCTGGTCGGCCAGGTGATGGGTGTTGACGACCGCGCGCGTCAGACCGGCTTCGGCGTAGTGATCGAGCGCGCGGTCGAGCAGGCAGCGGCCCGCCACCGGCACGAGCGGCTTCGGGATCTTGTCCGTGATCGGACGCATGCGCAGGCCGAGCCCGGCCGAGAGCACCATCCCGGTCGTGATCGTCTCGCCCGCAGCCGTCGCGAGCGTCATGCCGCCTCCGGCGCGCGGCGCAGCGCCGCCGGCACGTGCTCGTCGAACCAGGCGCGCAGCGGCGCCAAGCCCGGATGCGTGAGCGCGCGTTCCAACTGGCGCCAGACGCGCGGGATGTGCGCGAGGTAGCGCGGCTTGCCGTCGCGCTTCCAAAGCCGCGCGAACACGCCGATCACGCGCGCATGGCGCTGCGCGGCCATCACCGCCGCGGCGGCGAGAAAATCGGCGCGGTTCTGGCGCGGAAACGCCGCGAGATAACGCTCGATCATCGCGCCGCGAAGCTTCTCCGGCACGTCGCGCCGCGCGTCTTCCAGCAGCGAGACGAGATCGTAGACCACCGGCGCGCGGCTCGCGTCCTGGAAGTCGAGGAGCCCGCAACGGCGCACGCCCTCGCGCGCCGCGAGCCACATGATGTTCTCGGGGAAGAAATCGCGCAGCGCCAGCGTCTCGGGCACGCCCTTGCGGAACGGCAGAATCGCGCGCCACGCGGCTTCGTATTCGGCGCGCGCGGCGGCCGAAACCGTGCCGCCGCCCATCGCCGGCACGAACCACTCGAGCAGCAGCGACGCCTTTTCGATCAGCGTGGATAAATCGTAATCACCCACGTCGACGTCGAGCGCCGCCGGCGCGCGATGCAGCGCCACCAGCGTGTCCACGGCGGACGCATAGAGCGCCGTCGCATCGCCGTGCTTCATCGCGAGCGGAAAGGTTTCGTCGCCATAGTCCTCGATCACCAAGAGGCCCTTGGCCTCGTCGGCCTCGTATATTGCCGGCGCCGAGAGGCCGAGGCGGTCGAGATGGCGCGAGATCTTGCACCAGGGCCGCACATCCTCTTGCGGCGGCGGCGCGTCCATGAGGAGGGCGGGCTTGGGCCCGCCGCCCAAGCGGAAATAGCGGCGGAACGAGGCATCGTGGGCAAAGGGCTTGCGCTGGGCGCCCTTCCAGGCGCCGGCACCCAGGAACAGCTCGATCGCGGCTTCGCGCGGCGTCATGCGGCGAAACCCCGTTCCCCAAAGGCGGCAGGCATCCGCCCCATCTCCATTCCCCGCCTCATCCCGCGTCCCAGCAGCCGACAGTCTATACGGGTTAACGCACGACGGACATTCCACCCGCAACCGTGAAATTAGCGTTCACGCGAAGGCGGCGGCAACGCGTCCGGCCAGCGCCCCGGGCGCCGCGATCGTGATGCGGCGCGAATCGTCGGCGCCGGCAAAGGCGAGCGTCACCACGATCCGCCGCGCCGGCAGCAGGGGGCCGAGCCGCTCCGGCCATTCGATGAGCGCGATGCCCTCGGCCAGCGCCTCCTCGATCCCGAGCTCGAGCGCGTCTTGGGACCGCTCGATGCGGTAAAGATCGAAATGCCAGAGCGTCGCGCGCGGGAATTCGT